>SLMC01000094.1 GCA_007133745.1 Kiritimatiellia bacterium | reverse complement strand
TTTCTTTTTCTCGACTTGCTCGACAGCAAATGTCCGCTTCCGGCCTTGGCATGCATAATTTTGCCCGTACCCGTGGTCTTGAAGCGTTTGGCCGCCGCCTTGTTTGTTTTCTTTTTAGGCATACCGCCACATCTCCTCAAAGGCGTCACCCGACGTCTTCCCTACCAAAAAGCGCGCAAACCTACCGCAAAGCGGCGTATACGTCCAGTCTTTTCCGCAATTATTTTTTCCCCGATTTCGGAGTCACAATGCCCATTAAGGTTCGGCCCATCAAGCGGGGCGCGGATTCCACCGCGCATTCCTCGCCCAGCTCCTTGATGACGCGATTGATCAGTTCGAACCCGAGTTCGCGATGGGCGTTCTCGCGTCCTCGAAACTGAAGCGAGACCTTGACCTTGTGGCCCTTGCCCAGAAATTCGCGGACATGGTTCAACTTGTACTCGTAATCGTGTTCCGCCACATTGGCATGGAACTTGATTTCCTTCAGAGCGTGCCGGTGCGCTTTTTTCCGCGCCTCGCGCTCTTTCAGGCTTTCGTCGTACCGGAATTTGCCGAAATCCATGATCCGGCAAACGGGCGGTTCCGCATTGGGCGAAACCTCGACAAGGTCCAATCCCTTTTGCTGGGCCAGTTTCATGGCGTCTCTAGTGGGAATGACTCCCAGCATCGTACCATCCTGATCCACGCAACGTACCGAAGGCACTCTGATTCTGTGATTGGCGCGCACGAACGAACGAATAGCCGACCTCCTCTGTTTCGGGCCCGACACCGAGCCCCTTTCACGACAAAAACGGTATGTAACCCTAAACGGTCCTAGAGATCAAATTAAAAATAAAGGAATTTTACGCCTTGGTCTCCCGCTCCTTGGCCAAGGCGGCAAGGAAATCGGCGACGGACAAGGATTCCTGTTCGCCCGAACGACGCCGCAGCGAAATGGCGCCGGTTTCCTCTTCGCGCGGGCCGACAATGGCCATGCACGGTATTTTTTCCATTTGAGCGCGCCGGATCTTGGCTCCGACCTTTTCGGATTTCTCGTCGAGCGTCGCCCGGAAATCGGCCGCCACAAGCTGTTCCACGATGCCGCGGGCATAGCCCTCCTGCTTCTCGGTCAGCGGCAGAACCCGCACCTGCTCCGGCGCCAGCCAGAGCGGGAACGCGCCGCCGTAATGCTCGATCAGGATGCCGAAAAAACGCTCCAGACTGCCCAGCAACGCGCGATGCACCATGTAGGGCCGGTGCGGCGCGCCATCCTCGCCCACGAAGGTCATGTCGAACGCGTCCGGCAAGTTGAAATCGAACTGGACGGTCGTCAACTGCCATTCCCGGCCGAGACAGTCGCGAATCTTAAGATCGATTTTCGGGCCGTAAAACGCGCCGCCGCCCGGATCGGTCTCGTAGGCGAGCCCTTCCGATTTCAGCGCCGATTCGAGCGAGGCGGTCGCCTGATCCCAGCGTGCCGGATCGCCCGTAGCCTTGTCCGGCCGCGTGGACAGATAGGCGGCGATTTCCTCGAACCCGAAGGCGCGCAGCATGGTCAGGGCGAAGCGTACCGCCCGCGCCACTTCCCCCTCGATCTGATCGGGGGTGCAAAAGATGTGGGCGTCGTCCTGCGTGAACCCGCGCACGCGCAACAGGCCGTGCAGTACGCCGCTTTTCTCGTAGCGATAGACCGTGCCCAATTCGGCCCAGCGCAGGGGCAGATCGCGATACGAACGTTTTTGCGACTTGTACACCTGAATATGGAACGGGCAGTTCATGGGCTTGACATAGAAATCGCTTCCGTCCACGTCCATCGGCGCATACATGTTTTCGGCATAGAAGCTCAGATGGCCGGACGTCTGCCACAATTGGCCGCGCCCGACATGCGGGGTGTACAGCAGGTCGTAGCCGCCGCGCACATGTTCGCGGCGCCAGAAATCCTCGATGGCCGCGCGAATGCGCGCGCCTTTCGGATGCCAGTGCACGAGCCCGGGTCCGACATCGTCCTGGACGCTGAACAGGTCCAGCTCGCGGCCCAGCTTGCGGTGATCGCGCCGCTTGGCCTCTTCCATGCGCTCCAGCGCCAGACGCAACGCCTTCGGCGAGTCGGCGGCCACGCCGTAAATCCGCTGCAGCATCGGGTTGGTTTCATGGCCGCGGAAATAGGAACCGGCCACCGAGGTCAGCTTGAACGCCTTGATCTGGCCGGTGCGTTCGATATGCGGGCCGCGGCACAAATCGACGAAATCGCCGCATCGGTAAAAGGACAAGGGCTCGCCTTCGGGAATGTCGGAGAGCCGTTCCAGCTTGTAGGTCTGGTTCGCCTCGCGCAGCAGGGTTTCGGCCTCAGCGCGCGGCAGATCGAAACGCTCGAAAGGCAGATCGGCCTTGACCAGCTCGGCCATGGCCGCCTCGATCGCCGGGAAATCCTCGGGCGTCAGCCGCCGAGTCAGATCGAAATCGTAATAGAACCCCTCGTCGGTCGAGGGCCCGATATCCAGCTTGACGTTGTCGAACAGTCGGCAAACCGCCGCCGCCATGACATGCGCCACGCTATGCCGCATCGCTTCCGCTTCCAAAGCCAACCTCCTTGCGCGCCCGGTCTGCCGGGCCGTTTCGTTTCAGGAAAAGGGAGAAGATAGGCTTTTGCCATGGGCGAGTCAATATGGAATCTTTTCGGATGCAGGCGTCAAGGCGGGCTTTCTTTTCTTCTGCCTTCAGTATCTTCGTTGCCTTCTGTTCAAATATGTTTTTGGGTTGCGGCTTTGCCGCGCTGTGTCGGGCGCATCTGCGATTTGTTGCGCCGACCCGCCCGCCGACCTTGTGTCGGTGGAGGAAAACGTTGAGAAAGAGAAAGGCCGCCACAACACAAGCTTTCTTCACCAACCGGCATAAAGCCGGTGGGATCGTGAATAACCGCAACGAAACGCAGATGCGCCCCGCTGTGTCCTCCGGGCAAATATTTTCTTGCTTTTTATCGCAGGGTCGGCAGATTAAGGCGCTAAACCAACCCGAACGAAAAGAGGAGCGTCATTCATGACTGCATCGACGTGGCTGATCAAGGACTGCAACGCGTTTCTGCCGGGTCGCGGCTTTTGTCCGCATGTCGGCATTGCGATACGCCAGGGAAAAATCGCCGACGTGGGCCGCGATCTGAAACCGGCGCGCGGCGCGACGGTCTTCGACGCGCAAGGCGCCTGGGTCACGCCGGGCCTGATCGACGGCCATACGCATCTGGGCATGAAGGATCATCCGTTCGATGAAAACGATGTCAACGAAAAAAGCGTTCCGCTCACGCCCTACGCCAATGTCCTCGACGCCATCAACCCGTTCAACGAAGTCTTTGCGCATGCCGTACTCAACGGCGTCACCGCCGTCATGGCCCTGCCGGGCAGCACCAACATCCTGGGCGGACTGGGCGCCGTGATCAAGACGTACGGCGCCGTCATCGACCGCATGACGGTGCGGGCGCCGGCCGCCATGAAAATGGCGCTCGGATCCAACCCGAAAAACGCCTATGGCGCGAAAGGGCGCGGCACGCCCCATTCGCGCATGGGCAACGCCTACCTGATGCGCAAGGCCTTCAACGACGCGCTCGCCTACCGAAAACGGCGCAAGCCCGGCGCCAAAAACCCGGCTGATCCCGATATCGGCAACGACAACATTCTCCAGGTTCTGTCCGGCCGCTTGCCGGCGCGCATCCACTGTCACCGGGCCGACGACATCATGACCTCGCTGCGCATCGCCGACGAATTCGGGTTCAAACCCTGCCTCGATCACGTGACGGAAGGCTATCGTCTGGCCGACGAATTGGCCCGACGCAAGATCGATTGCTTTGTCGGACCCAACTTCGCGCCGGCGGTCAAGCAGGAGAATGTTCGGAAAGGCTACGCCAATGCCGTGAAACTGCGTCAGGCCGGCGTCCGGATCGCCATCATATCCGATCACGGTGTGGATCCCTGCTGGTTCCTGCCGATTTACGCCGGCATCGCCGTCCGGGAAGGGCTGAACGAAGACGACGGACTGCGGGCCATTACCGAATGGCCGGCCGACATGATGGGCGTCCAGCGCCGCATCGGACGCCTGGCCAAAGGGCTGGACGCCGACATCGCCGTGTGGAACCGGCACCCCCTGTACATGGGTAAAGCCATGCGCGTCTGGACCGCCGGCAATCCCGCGGATGAAAACGCCTTGCGCGAATCTCATGCGTTTCGGGATCTGTAGGCCGTGAGGCAAAATCGTAAAATCAATACAAGGCGGGCTGGCGCCCGCAACCCAGAGGTCAGAAGTCAGAGGTCGGAGGTCAGAAAAGA
>SLMC01000176.1 GCA_007133745.1 Kiritimatiellia bacterium | reverse complement strand
GCAGCTTCCGAGAGGGCGACCCCGATAAAAACCATGCGCTTGAGAATGACGTACACGCCCATGGCCGAGCAGAGCGCCGCGATGGTGACGCCGGCCGCCAGCGACCAGGGAAACAGGTCGAGCAACGTCTTGATTGTATCCATGCTTTGTTTCCTAACGCGGGCTGCGCCCGCATCCCGAATTTCAGATTTCAAATCAAAAGTTTGCGTCTTCCATGGGCACGATACGGGCCTGGCCATCGTGCACCAGGCAGACTTCGCGGGCCATGCCGGCAATGAGTTCGAGGCCGTGATGGACCATCAGCACGGTGCGGCCTTCATGCTCCGCACTATGGCGTAGCATGGCCAGGACGTCGCGCTGCGCCCGACTGTCGAGCTCGGTCGTGGGTTCGTCCATGATCAGGACGGCCGGGTCCCCGGCCAGCGCGCGCGCGACCAGCGCCTTCTGCCGCATGCCGCCGGAGAGCTGCCCGAAGGTCTTGTGGCGATGTTCGGCCAATCCGAAGCGGGTCAGCAGTCGCTCGGCCCGTTCCAAACACACGCCGCAATTTCGGCGTCCGAGCCAGCCCATGGCGGGATAGGCGCCCATCATGACGATGTCCAGCGCTGAAACCGGATAAAGCGGGTCGATAGTCTTTTGCTGCGATACGTATCCAGGTGGAATCGTGCGAAACGGCGTGCGAATGGAACCCCGCAAAGGCGGGATCAAGCCGAGAATGGCGCGTAGCAGCGTGGTCTTGCCGGCGCCGTTCGGCCCGACGAACGGCAGAAACACGCCGCGTCCCACGCTCAGGTTTACGGCGTCGAGCAGCGTGACGCCGTCATAGCCGAGCGCCAGATTTTGGCATTCGATCAGCGGCTCGTTATCGTTCCGGGTGTTCATAAAATCCATAGCCCCTTATACGTTGTTTTGCAGCCGCAAAAAGGCGCAAGAGGCGCAAAACTTTCTTGCCTTGTGCTTTTTGCGCTTCTGTGCGGCTAACCACCACAAACGCGCGTTCCTCTATTCTGAGTTTCGCTTGCGCGTAGGACCGACTTTCAGTCGCTCTCTTGAAGGGCGGACTGAAAGTCCACCCTACGTTTATTTTCTCCCTTCCGGCTCCATCGGGTGCGGAGCGGACGCGCTCGTGACAGGGCGTCCGCCTTGCGAAGCCTGTTCCGCGTCCGGCCCTTCCGGCTCGGGAAACCGAGCCGGAAAGGCTAGCGGGTTACGGCGCGAACGCTCCGACAATGGCGTCCATCATCTTGAAGTAGCCGTCGGCCGAGGCGTCCGTGCCGTAGCTGTTGATTTCGGCAACGCGAATGTCGCCCGCTTGCGCGGCCACGAAGCGGGCCGGCCGGGCAGGGTAGAACGGCTCTTTCAAAATCAAGGCGATCTTTTGCTGCTTGGCCAGGTCGACGACCTTGGCCAAATGCGCCGGACTTGGCGGCACGCCGGGCAGCGGTTCGAGTTCGGCCGCGATGCGCAGACCGAAGCGATGCGCGAGATAGCTCCAGCTTTTGTGAAACACGATGATCGGCTTGTCCTGCCACGGACGCATGGTCTTGCGCCAGCCGCCAAGCAGATTTTCCGCAGCTTCCTTTTGCAGGAGCGTGTCGAGTTCGCCATCGGCTTCCGCCGTCCACAGGCGTTCGGCGCCGATCTTTGCCACAAGGGCTTCGCCATACATGGCGTTGTCCAGTCGCTTCAAGAATGCCGCTAGACGGGTCTCGTAGTCCGCCGCATGGTCCGGGTCCCGCTCCGTGAGCCGTGCCGCCAAGGCTTGAGCCACGGCGCGGGCATTAAGCGGATCGGTCATATAGTGCGGATTGCCGTGCGGATGCACGTCGCCCATAGCGCGTGTCGCCGTGGCGTCGGGAACCTCCAGCGCGTAGGCGATAGACGCGCCGGCATCGAAATGACCCGGTTGCCCGCTGCGAATGGCCGCGTTGCGCGCGCCGTCCAGCAATACGGGTTCCCATCCGATTTCCAGGTCCATGCCCATGCGTATCCACAGGTCCGCATCGCGCGCCATGACCATGAAGGTTGGACGCGCCTGCAGGAAATGCGGGTCTTCGCGCCCCGAGGTGATCGTGCGAATGCGCGCGCGGTCGCCCGCCAAAGCCGCGGCCAGCGCGCCCAGTTCGGGCGTTGTGGCCACGATGTTCATGCGGCGTGGCGTGGCCAGCGCCATTCCGACCATGGTCAGTACAGTCAGTCCGGTCGCCAGCGACCGCTTTAATGTTGCGTTCATGACTTGCCTTTCTGTTGTTTATTCTTTTCCACTTTGTTTCACTTGTGCAACTTGGCCGGTTTGCAACGAGGCAGATAGGGCTGCCGATTGTTTGCGTTGCATCACGACGTCGCGTTTCCGTTCAGAACCGATGCGCGCCATGGGCGCCAATCGAAAAGACGGCTTGCAGGAACACCTCGCTGAGTTCTTCCTTGCCGTCGTCAAGATCGTAGCGTCCGTGAGTTCCTTGCAGACGCAGCCGCGAGAATTCCGTCAGCGTCCAGTCGATCATGGCCGAGCCCCGGTAGCTGTCGTCGAACGACGCGCGTGCCCCCGAAGTCTTGGTCTGCTTATTGGTCAGACCCAGCATGTCGCCGCGCAGCCCGATCCGCCAGCGTGGCGCGAAGCCGTAGATGCCTTGCAGATAAACGCCGTCCTGTTCTTCAACCAGCGCCTTCCCGATCAGTCCTGCGCGGGCCGGATTGTTGTGCGCGACCAGATCGATATTCTTCTTGCGTGCCATATAGCCGCCTTCGATGGTCAGCGCGCCATGCCCGTAGGCTCGGGGAGGGGTGTACTTGTACACGAAATCGGCGCCCCAGATGTCCTGATGCCCGTCCAAATAATGACTGCCGATATCGTCGTGGCCTTCGGGGCCCAGATGCTCTTCCTGTCGAACCCCGCGCCCGGCGAAGACGCCCGCTTCCAACGCGTGCGGCCCGGTCATATTGGGCGCGGCCCGAAGCCAGCCCAGAAACAGACGCGGACCGTCTTTTTCCGGCAGGGGGCCGTCGCCATGATATTCAAAGGCCATCTCGTTCTCGCCTTGCAGAACCTCGGCGCCGACGTTCAGGTAGAACGGCGCGGGGGTCAGCCAGGACAGTTGCACGCCCTTTTCGTTCAGCCCGTGATCGCCGAGCAGAACCTGATGAACAAGCGGCGCATCCGTGAAGTTCCATTCGTGGGCATGCTGCGCGTTCAACCGACTGAAGTCGCTGAAAAATTTGCCTAGCTTCACTTGCAGTCCGCCCGGCAGCCCCGTGGTCTGCACGACCGCCTCTTCCAGTTCGGCGCCATGCTCTTCGACGGCCACGATCGCCCATCCCTTGAAATAGGGGTCGATCTCGGCTTGGAACATGATTTCCAAGTGCCGCAGATTGATGCCGCGTTCGAATCCGTGATCGTGATCGTGGCCATGATCGTCGTCCGGTCCATGGGCGTGTCCGAAGCCGCGCAGTTCTTCCAGTTCGTGATGCAGCGGGCCGTGTCCGTCGTAGCCGTAGGCGATCGCGTCGATAATCACGGACAGATCGGGGTTGAAGTTGAGAACGGGGCGCGAGCCGCTTCGCCCGCCCGGCCCTTGAGCCTGTACGCGGACGGATACAAGCAGAGCCAATGCAGTCGATACCAAGGATAGAAATGATTTATGTTTCACGTTGTTGTCTCCATGAATCAAGTGTTGCCGTTATGCCGCGTCGACGCGCACGTATGCGATGCGTTCGAATGGCGCGGCGAATGACGGGAAAAAGGGGTGCACAGAAAGATGTCGGATCGCCTTGTACGAGCCGATCAGCCGTGTGCGCTTGATGGGTCCGGACCGGATTCCTCGGCGGAAATCCGCTTATGCAGGTGGGCCGCGCGGGGCATGCGAACGATGCGCGGCCTCCGTCCAAAGCCGATCCGGCTTCGCAACGGAACAAGCAACGGAAGCTTGAAGCAGGATCGGCTTGGGAGCCGACATGCCATCGAGCATTTGTGTTTTGGCCAGTTTGCAGAGAGAGCAGTTTTCGGAATGACGGGACGCGGGGGGCGGGGGGCCGGATTCGCGACACGCATCTTCCGTGCCCATAGGATGGGCGCAGGACGGCGGGTCGCCAGCCAGATCGTCGGCATGAGGCTCGGAATGAGTCCCGTCGCAATGGGCGCGGTGAATGGCTGGAGCCAGCCATACGCCCGAAACGAACAGAGCCAGCAACGCGATCCCGATTCCCGACCGGTGTCGCCTCGTATAACGTGCCCAGCGCACTGCATGCTCGAAAACCATGATCCTCCTTGTTCAAAGGCTCAAATTGTTAGCTTCG
>SLMC01000458.1 GCA_007133745.1 Kiritimatiellia bacterium | reverse complement strand
TGCGCATTTTTGCGCGAAGGGTGTGGGGGTTAAGCTGAAGCAGGCGTGCCGCGCCGTAGGGGCCGTCGATTCTGCCGCGAGTCGCCTGCAGGGCGGTTTCAATATGCGAGCGCAATACGGCGTTTAAAGGCAAGATCGGGCCTTGGGTTGACGGGTCGGGTTGTGGCGTGGGGATGGACGCTTCCTTAACTGTGCCGACGGTTGACGCGTGAGCCATGCCGCCCAGGGCGCGTTCAATTTCGAGCCGCTCGCCTTCTCCCAAAATCACCGCGCGGTCGATGACCGAGGCCAGCTCGCGAATGTTGCCCGGCCAGTTGTAGGCGGCCAGGGCGGCCAGGCCGCGCGAGTCGGGATACTGGATGCGGAACCCGAAACGGCGAGCGGCCCGTTCGCAAAAATGGGCGATCAGGGCCGGCAAATCGTCTTTGCGTTCGCGCAAGGGCGGCAGGACAATCGGGAATGTATTGAGACGATACCACAGATCTTCGCGGAATGTGCCAGCCTGAACCATTCCGGGCAGGTCCCGGTGTGTAGCGGCGATGACGCGCACATTCACATGGATGATCTTGTTCCCGCCCACGCGCTGGATTTCGCCATCCTGCAAGGCGCGCAGCAATCGGACCTGCGCAGGCTGTGAAAGCTCGCCGATTTCGTCCAGCAGCAGAGTGCCGCCATCGGCCTGTTCAAACCAGCCATGGCGGCGTGCGTCAGCCCCGGTGAAAGCGCCTTTTTCATGTCCGAACAGTTCCGAGTCGATAAGTTCCGGCGGAATGGCGCCGCTGTTGACGCGGATGAACGGGGCGTTGGCACGGTGCGAATGCTCGTGCACGGCGCGCGCGATCACCTCTTTGCCTGTGCCGGTTTCCCCGATGATCAGCACGGGAACGTCCGCCTGGGCGACCTGCCCGACGCGTTGCATCACGGCGCGCAGTCCGCCGTTGCTGCCGATAATTTCGCTGCTGATTTTTTCCCGGCCGAGCCGACGTAGCGCCGCGCTTTTGTCGGCCTCGGCCGCCTTGCGCAATTCCTGCAATTCGCGAAGGCGCAGATCGTTTTTCAAGGCGGCGGCAAAGGGTTCGCGCAATTTATGGACAATGCGTTCATGTGTCGAGTTGAAGTCATGTCCGTTTCGGGCGCGAATGGCGACAAATCCGGTGTGCCCTGCCGCATCCGATACCGGTGCGGCCAGCCATGCGCCTGTAGCCGAAAGGCGCGGCAACAGGGCGCGGGCTTCAGGCGGGGCGGACCGGGAAGCGCCCCAGCGTACAAGGGCGCGCGTTTTCGCCCATTGAATCAGGATTGCGGCTTCGTCCGGCGCCAAAGTTCTCAATCCCGGCGCGCGGCGTTTAGGTTGCGGCGAGGTCGCCAAGAGCTCAAGCGTCCATATTTCAGCGTTCAGCCTGAAAATCATCAGTTGCTCAACCGGCAAATGATCGGCCATCACGTCGCGAAAGCGCGCGCAGGATTCCGTTATTTCTATGTGTCGGCACGCCTCCTGCCATATTTCAATAAACAACGGACTGTATTGCTTCATGTGTGTTAAATAACAAAGAAAAACAATCAAAAGCAACTATTAATATTGCATATATGACAGCAATGACGATCGGTCCGCTGCTTTGTGATCTGTAAATGTTTGTTGATGAATGACATAAGTGCTTGATTAAATTTTGGCACAGGAACTGCGAATATTCCTTAGGTAAGAAGCAAAGCAATCATGAGATGGCCGGAAAGGAAAACATGGCATGCGCTACACGTTGACGCATTTGCAGCAGCTTGAGTCCGAAGCGATTCATATTATCCGCGAGGTGGCTTCGGAGTTTCAGAACCCGGTGATGCTGTATTCCATAGGCAAGGATTCCGGCGCCATGCTGCATTTGGCCCGCAAAGCGTTTCTGCCGGGCCGGATCCCGTTCCCGCTGCTGCATGTGGATACGCAGTGGAAATTTCAGGACATGTATCGCTTCCGCGAGCGCATGGCGAAAGACTACGAGGTGGATCTGCGCGTATGGATCAATCCGGAGGGCAAGGACAAGGTGAGTCCGCTGACGCACGGTTCGGAAAAGCACACGCAGATCATGAAAACCGAGGCGTTGAAGCAGGCGCTGGATCATTACGGGTTCGATGCGGCTTTCGGCGGGGCTCGGCGCGACGAGGAAAAGTCGCGCGCCAAGGAGCGCGTGTTCAGCTTTAGAAACAAATTCCATCAGTGGGACCCGAAAAACCAGCGTCCGGAACTTTGGAACATCTACAATGCCCGGGTGAACAAAGGCGAATCCATTCGGGTGTTTCCTTTGTCGAACTGGACCGAGCTGGATGTGTGGCTCTACGTGATGCGCGAGAACATCCCGGTGGTGCCGCTGTATTTCGCCAAGGAAAGACCGGTTGTCAAGCGCGGCGGAACATGGATCATGGTTGACGACGAGCGCTTTGCGCTGGAGCCGGACGAGCGGCCAGCCATGAAAAAAGTGCGTTTCCGGACCTTGGGCTGCTACCCGCTCAGCGGGGCCATCGAATCCGAAGCCGAAACGATCGAGGCCATTGTGCAGGAGATGCTGCTTTCGACCACATCCGAGCGTCAGGGGCGGCTGATCGACTACGACGGCGCCGCTACGATGGAAGAGAAGAAGAAAGACGGTTATTTCTAAGCGCAGTGGCCAGGCGCTAGGAGCTAGGAGCTAGGGGCTAGGAGCTAGGGACTAGGGACTAGGGACTAGGAGCTAGGTGCTAGGGGCTAACCCCTAACACCTAACCCCTAACGCCTGGGGCTGCTGATCACTTTGATTGCGGCCGAAAGCCGTCTCGGAGACACGGAACTATGAACGATAAAGTCACAACTCTTGCGGACGCGGCGAGCGATGTTTCGGCGTATTTGAAACAGCACGAAGGAAAGGATCTTCTGCGGCTGTTGACTTGCGGGTCCGTGGATGACGGCAAGTCCACATTGATCGGACGCTTGCTGTACGACTGCCACTTGATCTACGAGGACCAGTTGACGGCGGTGATGAAGGATTCCAAAGTGCATGGCGCCACCGGCGACGATTTCGATCCAGCCCTGTTGACCGACGGGTTGAAGGCGGAACGCGAGCAGGGGATCACGATCGATGTGGCCTATCGGTACTTTTCGACCGACAAGCGCAAGTTCATTGTCGCCGACTGCCCCGGGCACGAGCAGTACACTCGCAACATGGCCACGGGCGCCTCCAATTGCAGTTTGGCGGTCATCCTGGTCGATGCCCGCCACGGCGTGATCACCCAGACCTGCCGGCACAGCTTCATCTGTTCGCTGCTGGGAATTAAGCACGCGGCGGTGGCGGTCAACAAGATGGATCTGGTCGGCTGGGACGAGGCGGTATTTAACACGATTGTCCGTGATTACAAGGCCATGTCGGCCCGGCTGGGATTTACCGATATCCATTTTATTCCGATTTCGGCCTTGCAAGGCGACAATGTTGTCAATCCTTCCGAAAGCATGCCGTGGTACGACGACACGACGCTACTGCATCATCTGGAGCGCGTCAATGTAACGGCCACGGAAAACCTGATCGATATGCGTTACCCCGTCCAGTATGTGATCCGGCCCGATCTCGACTTTCGCGGTTATGCCGGAACAGTGGCCTCCGGGGTCTTGCGCACGGGGATGTCGGTGATGGCTCTGCCGTCGCGCAAGACCAGTCGGATTGCCTCGATCAGCGGACCGGGCGGCGTCGTGGACGAAGCCCCGGCCGGACTTGCCGCCGTCGTAACCTTGACCGACGAGATTGACGTGTCGCGCGGCGACATGCTGGCGCCGGTCGACAACCTGCCGCACGTGGAGCATGAATTCGAAGCCATGCTGGTGTGGATGCACGATACGCCTGCCGAGCGGGGCGCGTCGTATCAACTGAAGCATTCCACATGCACACTGCCTGCGGTATTGACGGATATCCGTTATCGGGTGGATGTCAATACCATGCGCAAGATCAAGCCGGAGGATCAGGGAGCAGACGCGGAAAAAGCGACCGAATTGCGCCTGAACGACATTGCCCGCTGTCACATCACCTTGCACCGTCCGATCGCGTTCGATCCCTACCAGCGCAACCGGCAGGCGGGCGCCTTTATTCTGATCGACCGCATCACGCATGCCACGGTGGCCGCCGGCATGATTCTTGACCGGATTGTCGCGGACAGCAAAAGCACGCCTGTCAGCCGCAATATCAGCCGCAGCCAAAGTCTTGTGACGGCTGCCGAACGTCAGGCGCTGCTTGGCCAGAAACCCTGCACCGTGTGGCTAACCGGACTTAGCGGGTCGGGCAAGTCGACCCT
>SLMC01000165.1 GCA_007133745.1 Kiritimatiellia bacterium | reverse complement strand
TTAGTGCCTTAATCAAACCGTTCTGCTGTAAAAAACAAGAAAATTTAGCGAGGCATTTCACGGTAATCCAGGCCAAGAGGTCAGAGGACAGAGGTCGGAGGTCAGTTTCTTAATTTCTGACTTCTGACATCTGTCCTCTGACCTCTGGGTTGCGGGCGAAGCCCGCCTTAGATGTTTTCAGGTCGCAATTATGGAATGCACCCCAACGTCATTTGGTTCCACACACTTGGGTCGCAGGCGAAGCCCGCCTTAAGGAGACCGTTATCGCCTTCGCGCAGGGTGGACTTTCAGTCCGCTCATCGTTGGGAGCCGTGATTTTTCTTACAGGCCGATCGTGGAGATCACATTGCGCGCCACTTCTTCGACGCTCATGTACGAGACGTCGATGCGGCGCCAGCCGTGCCGGGCGGCGATCCGGTCGACTTCGCGCAGCTCGGCGCGAATGGCCCTCATGTCGGTGTACTTGTCGAACGGTCCCGCGCGCCCCATGAGTCGTACCCGCTCGCGTCGGATGCTTTGCAGCCGCGTGGCCGACATTGTCAAGGCGATGACCCTGTCTTTATCCACTTGGCGCAGTTCGGGGGGAAGGTCCCATTTCGGCACCATCGGCACGTTCGCCGCGCGGATGCCATGGTAAGCCAGGTAGAAACACGTCGCGCTCTTGGCGGACCGCGACGGCCCGACCAGCACGGCGTCGGCCAGTTTCAAATCCTCCATCATGCAGCCGTCGTCGTGCCGGAGAGTGAAATTGACCGCGTCGATTCTGTCGAAATGCTCTTTTTGCAACTGATAGGACAAGCCGGGCCGCCGTCGCGGGGCCTGGCCCAGATGGTCGTTCAAAGCGGACAACGCCGGCCCCAGAACATCCACGGTGGGCACACTGTGGGTCTGGGCTTTGCGAACAACGGCATCGCGCATTTTCGGGACCACCAGACTGTGAAACAGGAGCCCTTTGGCCTGGGCGGCCTCATCGACCGCCTTGAGCGCGTTCCGCACCGAGCGCACATGGTTTCTGCGGACGATGTCGATGTCCACATCGCCGAACTGGGCCAGCGCCGCCCTGACCACCTCGTTCACCGTGCGCCCCGTGGAGCCGGACAACAGAACGATCGTCTTCCGGGTCCGCGTCGCGACACGGCTCGTCTTTCGCTTCTTGCGGTTTTTTGAATTTCGAGGTTTCATCGGTCCAGCTCACTCTCGTTCCGTGGAACAATGGAATGATGGAAGGTTGGAATAATGATAGCAAGCCAAAACGGTGATTTCCTCTGTCGTAAATTCTGCAATGCGCGCACGAAAAGCAGGCGTATCATGGCAAAGGCGACGCCAATGGCGTTCCATGACTTGCATCATCCCGCGCTTCCAATATCCCATGATTTCAGATGCTGCGGGAGGGGAAACGGACAAGCGCGGGTTACGCCCGTGCCGTCGCCGAGCGAGCGGCTTCGACGATTTTTTCCATGCGCCGTCCGTATTCGACGTAGTTGGCGTAGCGCGCGTCGGCTTCGGCATTCTTGGCCTCGTCGTGGAAAACCGCTTTCATGTGCGGCTCGATGGAGATGCCGCCATCGTAGCCGGCGGCGACGAGGTCGTTGACGATGCGCACGACGTCGCCGTCCCCTTCGCCCGGCCAGCCGTAAACCGCTTTCCCCGTTTCAGGATTCAAGACCCCGTCCTTGATGTGGATATAGGCGATATGCTCCTTGACGTGCGAGTAGAATTCCCAGGCGGACTGCATGGGCGGGGTCTCGCCCTTGGCTCTGTCCAGCGAGAAAACGGGGTTGCCCGTATCGAAGACCAGTTTGAGGCCGGGCACGTTTTCGACGAGTCGCAGCGTGTAGGGCCAACCCATGCCGCCGTAGTTCATGCAATTCTCGTGGACAGGCGCGAGCCCTTCGTCGGCGAACATCTTCTGCAGCTCGCGTACGCGCCGGAACCGTTCATCCTCCAACTGATCGTCCGGTCCCCGATCCTCGAGCACGGCGAAGCTCATGATGCGCACGAGTTTTGTGCCGAGCCGTTTCATGCGGGGGATGGCGCGCCGCGCTTCGGCCAGCGAGCTGTCGAACGGGGCCTCGATGCTTTTGGCCCAGTTGCCGATGGCGGAGCCGAAACAGTTGATGCGCACGCCGGCGTCCTGCAGTTTTCCGTAGACGATGTCGAAGGCCGCGTCGTCCAGATCGTGAATGTTCTTGCCGTCGATGTTGCGCGATTCGATGTGGGTCCAGCCCAGTTCCTTCGTTGCGCGGATCTGCCCGTCGATATCCTTGGCCGCCTCGTCGGCGAATCCGGTCATGTACATGATGTCTCCTTCACTATACGGTCATTTGCGGAACGACTGTGACGTTCGCCTCAAGCATAGCCCATGGCTTTGAGGTTGCGATAGCTGATGGCCATGGAATCGAACGGGTCGCGCTCGTAGCAGCGGTCCTGCTCCACAAGCAGATAGTCTACGCCGCCGGCCTCGGCTTCGGCAAGGATGGCGGGCCAGTTCAGGTTGCCTTCGCCAATTTCGGCCATGCGCTGTTCGCGGTCGGGGGTGATGCACATGTCTTTCAGATGCAAGAGCGGCTCGCGTCCGGCGCACTGGCGGATCCAGGCGACGGGGTCGCCGCCGCCGGCGACGATCCAGTAAGTGTCGATTTCGGCTTTAAGGACGGCGGGATCGGCTGTGTCGTAGAGTTGGCCCAGCCAGGTTTTGCCTGCGTAGCGGGCCAACTCGTGGTTATGGTTATGGTACGAGAAGTCGAGCCCGTCCTTGCCGAGCCGTTCGGCAATGGGGGCCAGCTCGTCGAGGAACCGCTTGACGCCGTCTTCGCAGAAGTATTCGCCAGGCAGTCCGCCAATGGCCGGGTGCGGACAGTTCCACATCTTGTGCTCTTCGATGACGGCATCGAGTTCCTTTTGGAACCGCGGCCAGGCGACATGCGTGGCGACCGCGTTCAATCCGGAATCCGCGATCGCCTTGGCCAGCTCGCGCGGGTCGACCGGGCCGAAGCCGGACAGTTGCACGGCGCTGTAGCCGATTTCCTTGACTTTGCGGAAGGTTTCGACGATGTCCGGCAGGGTCTTGGTGAAATTGCGCAGGGTAAACAGTTGGGCGCCTACAATCGGTTTGGCCATGATGCATGTCTCCTTGTTGTTAGATGAACGATTTGTCCATATTTTGTTTTTCGACTTTGCGTATCGTCTTTTTAACGAATTTCGATTCCCTTATTTTTTTTTTGAGATGCCGTTCGAAGACCCGGCCGTCGAGGGGCAGGTCAACGGTCTTGTCCAGAAAGGCCGACAGCAGCATGGCGTTGCCCAGCTCGACGGAGCGGATGCCTTCGCGGGCGCTGGCGATCAGCGGCGCGCCGTCGAGAATGGCATCGACAAAGTTGCTGATAATGGCGACATGCTGGCCGCCCGAGGCCTTCACGGGAATATCGATGTTCCAGACCGGCGGCTTGGCGAATCCCGCCTTGCAGGTGCGGAGGTGACGGGACGTGGGGATTTCGTTGCGCGTAAAGGTCAGCGCATCGTTTTCCATCACGAGCTTGCCGTTGTCGGCGGCAATTTCGAGGCGGTTGGTGCCTGGCGCCTCGCCGGTCGAGGCGATGAATACGCCTGTGGCTCCGTTGGGATATTCGAGATAGGCCGTGACGTCGTCCTCGACCTCGATCTTGTGACGTTTGCCAATGGCGCAAAAGGCGCGCACTTTCGATGGCATGCCGAAAAACCATTGCAGCATATCGAGCTGATGCGGGCATTGGTTGAGCAGCACGCCGCCGCCTTCGCCGGCCCAGGTGGCGCGCCAGTCGCCCATGCGGTAGTAGTATTCGGTGCGGTACCACGCGGTGACGATCCAGTTGATGCGAACGATCTCGCCCAGTTCCTTCTTGTCGATCAAATCCTTGACCTTGCTGTACTGGCTTAGCGTGCGCTGGTTGAACATGGCGGCGAACACCTGTTTTTTGTTCTTGTGCGCGGCGACGAGCCGTTCGGCGTCGGCTTTGTGGACGGAAATGGGCTTTTCGACGAGAACATGCAAGCCCTGTTTCAGCGCGTCGATGCCGATGGTGGTGTGATCGTAATGGGGGGTTGCGATCAGGACGGCGTCCACGGCGCCGGAGCGGATCAGTTCGCGGCTGTCCTGGAATTTTTTCACGGATGCTTCGTAGCCGGTCATGGCCGCCGGATTCACGTCGCATACGGCGGTCAGCCGACAGCGAGAAATCTTGCCTGCCGCGATGTTTTTCGCATGGGTCGATCCCATGCCGCCCACTCCGATTACGCCTATTCTGGTTTCTTTCATGCCACGGTCCTTTTTCGATGTT
>SLMC01000324.1 GCA_007133745.1 Kiritimatiellia bacterium | reverse complement strand
GGCGCGCCCAGCTCGTATTTCAGGCATTCCACGGCTGTGACGCGGCCGGTCTCGTCGCCCATGATGCGCTTGACGTTCTGGAGCAAATGAAAGGCGACGCCTTCCTCCTTGGCATGGGCCGTTTCCTCGATACGGGCGGGCATCTCCTTTTCGGTCCGCCGATAAATCAGGTGCACCTCGTCCGCGCCGAGCCGCAGCGCCGTGCGCGCGGCATCCATGGCCACGTTGCCGCCGCCGAGCACCGCCACGCGGCCGCCGCGATAGATGGGCGTATCGGCCCGGTCGCCGTCGTAGGCCCGCATCAGGTTGGAGCGGGTCAGATACTCGTTGGCCGAAAAGACCCCCACCAGATTCTCGCCCTCGATGTTCATGAACTTGGGCAATCCGGCGCCGGTCCCCACGAAGACGGCATCGAATCCGTCCTTCTCGATCAGGTCCTTGAGCTTGCGGGTCTGGCCGACAACGTAATCGGTGACGATGTCGACGCCCATGGCTTTGAGCGTGTCGATTTCGAGTTGCACGATCGCTTTAGGCAGCCGAAATTCCGGGATGCCGTACATCATGACGCCACCCGGCTTGTGAAAGGCTTCGAACATGGTTACGGCATGCCCTTCGCGCCGCACGTCGGCCGCGACCGTCAGACTGGCCGGGCCGGACCCGATCACCGCCACCTTCTTGCCCGTCTCGGGTTTAACGGCGGGCGGCGCGATCGCGCCCGATTCCCGTTCCCAGTCGGCGGCGAAACGTTCCAGCCGCCCGATCGACACGGATTGCTCGACATCCTTGAGACTTTTGCCGACCGTGCAGTCGAGCTGACATTGCGATTCCTGGGGACAGACCCGTCCGCAAATGGCCGGAAGCAGACTGTTGCGTTTGATGATGCCGATGGCGGCCGCCGTATCGCCGTCGGCGACGGCTTGCACGAACGCGGGGATGTCGATCGCCACGGGGCAGCCCTTGACGCACGGCGCGTTTTTGCATTGCAAACAACGCAGCGCTTCCAGTCGCGCCTGATCCGCCGTGTAGCCTAGCGCCACCTCGTCCATGTTGCGGACGCGTTCGTCCGCCAGTTGCGAGGGCATGGGCTGTGCCGGAATACCGATCCGCTCCTTGGCCTTGAGCTCGTCCTTGCGGGGCAGCAACGTCTCTAACAAGCGGCGGGTTTCTTCGGGGGAAGGGGTCGTGTGTGTGTCGCTCATGCGCGCGTTCTTTCCTTTTGTTCCGCTTCTTTGCGGGCGATGTCCATTTCGAGATGGCAGCGGTCGTGGGCGGCTTGTTCTTGGCCCTTGTAGGCGTTCAGCCGCTGCATCATGTTGTCGAAATCCACCTGGTGTCCATCGAATTCCGGGCCGTCCACGCAGACGAAACGCGTTTGGTCGCCGACCGTAACGCGGCATCCGCCGCACATGCCCGTGCCGTCCACCATGATGGTGTTGAGCGAGACCACGGTCGGCACGGCGTAGGGCCGAGTGGTTTCAGCGCAGAATTTCATCATGATCGGCGGGCCGATGGCCACCGCCAGGTCGGGCTTGACTTCGCGTTCGCAGACGTCCTTGAGCGGCGCCGTGACCAGCGCCTTGCGGCCGGCGGATCCGTCGTCGGTACAGAGAATGAATTCGTCCGCAATGGCGCGCATGGCGTCTTCCAGTATGACGAGTTCGCGAGTGCGCGCGCCGACAATGACGATCACATGGTTGCCCGCCGCCTTCATGGCCTTGGCAATGGGATGCAGCGGCGCCACGCCAATGCCGCCGCCCACGCAGACAACCGTGCCGAACCGGTCGATATGGGTCGGATTCCCGAGCGGGCCCAGCAGATGCGCGATCTCGTCGCCGACGTGCATCTCGGCCAGGCGATGGGTCGTTTTGCCGACCGTCTGAAACACCAGCATGATCCAGCCGGCTTCGGCGTCCGCGTCGGCGATGGTCAGCGGGATGCGTTCGCCGAACGCGCTGTCCAGCTGCAGAATGACAAACTGGCCGGGCTGCCGTTCCTGCGCGATCAGCGGCGTTTCGACCTTGATCTGGAACACTTCGTCGGCAAGCTGTTTCTTTTCGAGAATGCGGTTCAATGCGCGCCCCCCGCCAGATTCGACGCGGCGAATTCCCAGTTGATCAGCCTATCGAGTACGGCCTGCACGTGGTCCGCCCGCCGGTTCTGGTAGTCCAGATAGTAGGCGTGCTCCCACACGTCCACGGTTAGCAGCGGTTTGAGTCCGTCGGTCAGCGGCGTATGGGCGTTCGACGTGCTCACGACCTTGAGCTTGTCGCCGTCGGCGACCAGCCAGCCCCAGCCGCTCGCGAACTGGCCAATGGCGGCTTGAGCCAGCTCGCGCTTGCAGGCGTCCACGCTGCCGAACGAGGCCTCGACCGCCGTCTTCAGCGCCGTCGGCGGCTCGCCGCCGCCCTTGGGCGAAAGGCTGTTCCAGTAGAAATCGTGATTCCAGGTCTGGGCCGCGTTGTTGAAGACGACCGCGCGATCCGGTCGGTTGACGGACTGGCGGACAATGGTTTCCAGCGAGGCGTCGGCCATGTCCGTGCCCTCGATCAGCTTTTTGAGGTTGTTGGCATAGCCGCGATGATGCTTGCCGTAATGAAACTCCACGGTCCGCGCGGAAACGACCGGTTCCAGCGCGTTCATGGGGTAGGGCAGGCCCGAGTCGTTTGGCGCAGGCGCCGATGCCGCCGCCCGCGCGAAGCGGGGCAGCCCCGTGGCGGCAAGCAGGCTGGTGGACGCCGCCGCAACAAGGAAGTCTCTGCGTGACAGGGCCGGACGGTCGCTTCGGTTCGTATCGTGCTTCATTAGGAACCTCCTTCTTCGGTTTCAAAATATCGCGGACCATAGTCGGGAAACAAGGGCGTGCCTGTCAAGAAAAACCCGCTCGCTTCTGCTACGAACACCGGGTGGTCGCAAAATCCGTCTTTCGATGTTAGCTAGAGCCTGTCCGAAAAGGGTCGGATGACAAAAAGCCGGGCAAAGCCGAGGGAACACGTACTCGTACACCTACTCGTACACGCGAATCTCCGTAATCCGGACGAGAAAGAGGGGATAAGAGATAGGGGTGTACGAGTACGTGTACGAGTACGGATAAGAAAACCTGCGGCATGGCAACGGCCTGTTTGGGAACACCTTTTCGGATGCCGTCTAGCTAGCGGGCCTGGACACCCGCGCCCGCCCGTTGCTGCTTTTCCATGGCTTCGATCGCGTCGGCAACGGGCATTTTCAGGCCGACGCGAATGGTCGAGCCGTCCAGACTGAAGCTCAACGCCTGCATCAGTTTGGCCATGTCGGGATTTTCAGCCTGTTGCATTTGCATCATGGCCAGAAAGCCCTGGGCCATGGCATGCATTTGCGCGGCCGCTTCCGCGCTTACGGCGCCAAGCTCGAGCTTGAGGTGCAGGGTGTCGAGCGTTTCGCCGACCGTCAGGTTCAATGTCTTGATTTCTTTTTTGAAGTCGGGGCCTTGCGCCGGCTGCGCGGGCGCGGCGCCTTGCATGGCGGACAGGTTGGCCGTCGCTTGCAGGTAGACGCCCGGCGCGGTTTGATTCAAGACACGCAGCAGGTCGGGATTCGAGAGCGCCGGCTTGGTTTTGTTCAGCACGTCCAGCGCGCTTTTCACTGGAGCCAGCGTTCCGGACAACACCATGACGTTGCCGCCGTGAAAGGTCCCGTAAACCTGGTTGGACGCATCGTCGGACGGCTGCGTTTCGGTCTGCGCATCCTGATCGACCAGCCATTGATGAACGACCGTGTCGTTGTGCCTGTGTTCGCGATAGCCTTTCATGGCTTTAAGAATGGTTGAGATATGGTCCCGGTTGAACTGGCCCTTGACAATGGCGACGCCGGTTTCCGGCGTTTCGGACTGTCCGTACAGTGTGACGCTCGCAATATCCTTTTTGGGGTCCAGTTGAAACATGGCCCGAAACGCGGCCAACTGATGGTTGGCGTCGCCCTCTTCCATTTGCTGCGCCAGCCGTTCGCCAAACCGGGTTTTGAACATGTCGACAACATGGGCATGCACCACCCATTGCGCATCGGCGGCCACATGCGCGCTCTTGAACGATTGACTCCAGGCGGACGAAACAAGGGCGACGGTCAGGAACAAGGCGACGATGGACTTCATGGCTGATCTCCTTTGAGTTGGACGGTTTATGTACGACACCGAGCATCCTGTCATATTCGGCGCCGTTTGCGCAAGCCTAAAAAATCACGGTCATCCCATGGAATGATGGAATAACGGAATGACGACAGCAAGCGGGAACGGAGATTGCCTCTCGAGTTCGAAGCGTTTTTTTGGTGTTGCCTGTCGCAGGCGATT
>SLMC01000391.1 GCA_007133745.1 Kiritimatiellia bacterium | reverse complement strand
GTTCTCCGTAGTTTTCGACAACCACAAGAGAAAGCTGCCTCCGGCAGGATTAGCGAGGGGGAAGAGTGCGATTAGGATCGGCGACGGGCCTCTGCCGCCGGTTGGCGGTCACCCCGTAAACTTGCTCCTGCACATAATTCCCACCCTTGCTCGACAACGATCGGGACGATGATCGAGACAAAGGATGGATTGCCGAACCAGGCATTCACGCTACCTTCGGGGGCGCGCGGACGCATCCGCTCGGAACCTGATCGCAATCGTTGGCGACGTTGTTGTTTGCGGGCGACAGCCCGCCTTGGGCCCGGTCAGATCACATCCTTGAACAGCAGGGCGAAGGTCAGGGTGACGCTGTTGAATATGGCGTGCATGACGATGGGAACGACCAGCGAGCCGGTATGGATATAGGCCAGACTCAGTGCGACGGCCAGCGTGAAAAGCGGAAGCAGTGCGGGCAGATGCCCGTGAATGGCCGCGAAGAATAGGGACACGACACCCACCACCAGCCATAGTCGAGCCTGTTTGGCCAATGCGCTGCTGGCGATGCCGCGGAAAAGCGTTTCCTCCCAGATCGGCGCCATGATCACCGCCATGACGACAATGGCGATACGGCTCCCTAGCGGCAGGTTCGGATCGATGAATACGCGAAGTATTTTCTGGCGGTCGGTTTGCAGGTTAAACCCCTTGAGCGCCATGGCATAGAGCCATCCGATCAGAACGAACGGCGGCATGAACGCGAGATACAGAAATCCCCCGGCTCGGCATTGCCGCCCGAACGATTCCCTGTTCATGCCGAAGGCATGGCGCCAAGTTGTCTTTTTGCTGCGGATTGCGCAGGCGGAATAGACCGCAACCGTCAGAAAGACTGTCAGGAACGAGCCGATCCCGATCAGGACGCTGTTTGCGCGGCCCGGCTCGGCATTCTGCTGCAGCCACCACGCGCTTGTAATCCAAGTGGCTAGCGCCAGCGTGACGAACGCCACATCCTGAAGCGTCCAGGGTCGTTCGCGCAGACGTCGCACCGCTTGCGCCCATGAATCGGAGTCGGATCGGCGACGCATCAGCAGCAGGATATCCGCGGCAATGCCGCCGGCAAGGATGGCTATGAAGAGTAGCCCGCCCAGCAGGGCGGGGAGAGACATTTCGATATCGAAACCGCTCTCGGCGAGTTGTTTTCTTAACCAATCGCTGAGCATGACCCGCTACCCTTCAAACCCGATTTTTTCCTTGATCACGTAGATGGGCTTGTTTTGGGATTCGTGATAGGTTCGGGTTTGAAGTTCCGCCAGAAGCCCCATGCTCACGAATTGCAAACAGAAAAGAATCAGCATGAAGGGAGTGATGACCCAGAACGGGCGTTTGACGAGGTCGGCGGCGAATTCCGTTCCGAAAAGGAGAAACGACCCGTGTCCCAGCACGACGGCCAGCATCATGAGCAGGCCCGGCAGCCCGAAAAAGAAGCCGATCTTTCCGAATATCTGGATGGGACGGGTGCTGTAGCGCAGCAGAAATTTGACGGTGGCCAGGTCGAGGACCACGCGCAGCGTCCGGGACAGTCCGTATTTGGAGACCCCGAACCGGCGCGGCCGATGGTTGACCGGCACTTCGGCCAGGGTGCCGCCTACCCAGCTTGCGAGCGCCGGGATGAAACGGTGCATTTCGCCGTACAGGTGAATGTTTTGGACCACGTCCCGGCGGTAGGCTTTCAGGGTGCATCCGTAGTCGTGCAGCGCCACGCCCGTAATTTTGCTGATCAGCGCGTTGGCAATTATGGACGGGAGTCGCCTGCTGAAAAAGCGGTCCTTGCGGTCCTTGCGCCAGCCGCTAACCACATCGAAGCCTTGGTCTATTTTTTCCAAAAGCAAGGGAATGTCGGCCGGATCGTTTTGCAGGTCGGCGTCCAGCGTGACCATGATCTCGCCCGTCGCCTCGCGGAAGCCGGCGGTCATGGCCGCCGTCTGGCCGAAATTGCGCCGGAACCGGATCAGCCGAAACTCGGGATACTGGCGTTGCGCCTCGGCCAGCTTCTCCCATGAGCCGTCCGTGCTGCCGTCGTCGATGAACAGCGCCTCGCTTGTGCGGTTCAGTTTGGAGAGGGCCTCGTGTACGGCTTGACAAAGGATCGGTATGTTTTCCGCCTCGTTGAAGACGGGGACGACGATTGACAAGTCTTTCATAATGGTTTCCCATGGCGGGCCTCGCCCGCAATCCAAGTGTGTGGGTATGTGGGTTTGGGAGTATGTGAGTTTTCACCCACACACTCGCGCACCCACACACTCACAAACAATCACGCCTCCAATGTCTTGTTTTTTTCTGCAGGACG
This sequence comes from Kiritimatiellia bacterium, assembly GCA_007133745.1. Lineage (GTDB taxonomy): Bacteria > Verrucomicrobiota > Kiritimatiellia > UBA8416 > SLMC01 > SLMC01. The sequence goes on along the minus strand of SLMC01000391.1, from coordinate 2,005 downwards.
GAGTGATTAAGACGCTAATCGTGGGTCATGCCCGGGATGCCGGGGTAGCCTTCCCACGATTCCGGTTGGGCCCATGGTATGTCTTGTTTGCCGCTGCGCTTTTCCGGAACCACAAAGAGTCGGGCTTGGTCTTCGCGACCGATTTCGATGAGCAGGGCGCCTCGAAAATTTCCGGGAACGGGTTCGGGCGGAACGAGCGTCCTACGGTATGTTTTGCCGTTGGATCCGGTCCATTGCACGGTGGTTTCGCCTGCGGGCGGTTCGGTCAGCCGGACATGCCCGGAGGAGGAACGGATGGCCAGCCTCGGCGCGTGAATCAGCTCGGTCGAATCGGAATACACGGTGACATTCAGGATTGGGGTGTCGCCGACATTGCCGACAGCCAGCCGGGTGCGCCCGGTGGCGCAGCCGCCTGCCAGAAGCGCAATAACCGGCAACGCCAACCGAACAGGGAAGGTGTCGAGCGCCAATTTCATGGGTCCTTCTTTTTTTCGGCTTCCATGACGAGTTCTCCGAGCATGGCGCTGTAGCCTTTCTTTTCGCTGCTCATTTCCTTGCCGATGGTCCTGATCATGGTGTTGGCGCCCGGCGATTTTCTCGAAATCCGTTCGAAAAAGAGGTTGTGTCCGCCCACCGTGATCTTATCGCCTGCGTCGAGCCGGGCGACGTCCGCAATTTGGCCGTTGACGTAGGTTTGGTTGGCAGAGTCCAGATTCTTGATGACATAGTCGTTGTCCCACTGTCTAATGGAACAGTGCAAGGGCGAAACACTCCCGCTGGTCAGCACGATGTCCGCTTTTTCAGATCGCCCGACCGTTATAGGGGCGGCGCCAAGCCGTACAGTCACCGGCTGGCCCTGATCGGTGTTGAATCGAAGTTGCATGACGATCCCTCCATTGTCAATACCCCCGACATTCCCATATTGCCGTTTCCGATGCAAGCTTGTTTTCACGGGGTTTTTGCGGCTGGGCGCTTGAGCGCGCGGTAGTCGGTTTTTCCCGTGCCCAGTACGGGGATGGCTTCGACCTTGATTACCGCACGGATGTTGTGGAGGGACGAGAGGCCGGCTTCGCGAATGGCCGTGTTGGCGTCTTGGCGCGAGATGTCGCGCGTGGTGAACAAGGTGATTTCGGGCGCGTCGTCGTCTATGGATTCAACGGCCAGAACGGGGCCTTCGTCCGTTTCCGAACGGAACCGCTCGTTCAGAATCTCCTCGATGGCGGGCAGGGAGATCATCTCGCCGCCCAGCTTGACGAAGCGCTTGAGTCGGCCCTTGAAGAAGAGCGTTCCGTTTTCGTCCTCTTGCACCAGGTCGCCGGTCCGATAATAGGGTTTGCCGTCGTGTTCGACGAAAGGCGATGGCCCGTCGAAATGCAGGTATCCGTCGAAGATGCTCGGGCCGCGTACCAGCAGCATGCCCTGTCGGCCTGGCGCACAGGCGGCGCCGGTTTGTTCGTCGACGATCGCGTATTCAAGCGAATCCATAATGCGGCCGATGGAAGAGGGGACAGGATTGTCCGGACGGTTGACCGAAACGACCGGCGAGCATTCGGTAATGCCGTATCCTTCCAGAATGGTCATGTTCGGGCACAAGGCGCGCAGGCCTTCGTAGACGTGTTCCGGGCATTTTTCGGCGCCGGTCACCCCGATGCGCAAGGTGGTCAAGTCGTCCGGGGCGGATCCCTTGAGGATGCCGTTCAGGAAGGTGGGCGTTCCCAGCATGACCGTGGCCCGATAGCGCCGGATCAGTTGCGCGAGCATGGCGCCTTCGGTCGGGTTGGGATGATAGACGGTGCGCAAGCCGATGATCAGCGGCAGAATCGTCGTCATGCTCAGTCCGAAAGAATGGAACGGCGGCAGAAAGCCGATGACGATGTCTGTCGGGCGCAAGGCGTTGATGGCCAGGATGTCGCGCGCGTTGGCCATCAGGTTGGCGTGGCTCAGCGGCACGGCCTTGGGCAGGCTTTCCGATCCGCTGGTGAACAGCACGACGGCGGTGTCTCCG
>SLMC01000254.1 GCA_007133745.1 Kiritimatiellia bacterium | reverse complement strand
CCGTACTGGCCTGGGGCAAGGGAGCGCGCGCCGTTGACTAACAGGGCTTTTTGAAGCGCCGCGGTCGGATTCGCGATGCCGCGCCGGTCGACGAGGTATTCGCGCGCCAGGGCGGCGGCGCCGGCGGCCAGCGGCGCGGCCATGCTGGTGCCGCCAAAAAACATGTAGTAATCGCTTGCGGCGCCCGCGAGCACGCCGGCGTCGGTGCCCCAGCCGGTTCCGGCGCCCGGGCCACGCGAACGGCAGGAGACAATGTCCGTGCCGGGCGCAACGATGTCGGGCTTGATGCGTCCGTCCAGAGTTGGGCCCCGGCTCCAAAAAGCCGCCATGCCCTGTTGCCCGGAATTCCATGCTGTCGAGATCGGATCGTTTCGAATAGGGTCGGCCGGATAGGACGCGCTCCAGATGGCCCATGTATGCGCCGAGTATCCGCCTGATCCGGTCGGGCGGTCGGATTCCGAGGCGCCGACGGTGAGCACGTTCTTGGCGGTGCCGGGCGGATTGATCGAACCGAGATCGATGATCCCGTCCGCATTGGCGTCTTCGCCGCTGTTGCCTGCCGAAAAGACGACGAGCATGTCGTCCACATCCCACATGAACTCGTCGGCTTCGCGGGCGAGGCTCGTGTAGGTTCCGGATTGGGACGATCCCCAACTGTCGCTATGAATGCGGGCGCTGTTCGTGTAGGCTTGTTCGAACAGGCGCGAAAGCGGGGAGGGCGGGTACACGGTCGAGCCGCCTGTCGTGCTGCCGATCGCCTGCACGATCAGACGCGCGCTCGGGGCCATGCCGCTGAAGCGTCCGTCTTCGAAAGCCGCGCCGCTGCCCAGCACGGATCCGGCCACATGCGTACCGTGTCCGTTGCGGTCGATCCAGTCGTTTTCGTCGACCCAGCCGAAAGCGGCATGGACTCGGTTTGTGAAATCGGGATGCAGGGTTTCGGCGGCGCCGGTGTCCAGGCCGGTATCCGCAACGGCGACGATTTGTCCGGAACCGGTCAGGCCGCGGAGTGTTCCGACGCGATGCACGTTCATCAGCGCATCGCTCGCCGCGACATCGTTTTGGATTCGGGGTTGCGTGTACGGTTCGATCCATTCGACTTCCGCCAGGGCCGCCAAATCCGGCACGGCGTCGATTCGCATGCGCGCGCGTACCGTTCCCCATCGCGGTCCCGCGCTCCGTGACGTCACGGTTCCGCCCGCTTGTTCGATGGCGTCGGCCACGGTGTTGACATAGCGCGGCCGCATGACGCTGATGGCGACCTCGGCGATCGTGTCGGGATCGGCGAGATCGGCCTCTCCTCCGTTCGCCAGAACGCGGACGGCTCCGGGATCCAGCGCCTCATCCGTTTTATGCGCTGCGCGGTAGCCTCCGATCCATCGCGCAAAAGGCATGCGGGTCAATCTTTCGAGGCGGTCGGGGCGTATCAGGACGATCCAGGCCTGATCCGGCACGTAGCCGATCAAGTCTGCGCCGCAACGGACAAGCGCAGCCCGGTCGTCGGCGAGGAGCGGCCGTGTTGTTTGCAGCAAGTATGCGGATCGTCCGTCGGACCGGGTCGTCGGCAAATCGGCGAGTCCGGCGGCATCGACGAGCGCGCCCGGCGCGGCGTCGAGGGCGCGTGGCGCGGATTGTTCCGACGGATACAGGGTGGCTCGCCTCAGGCGAATGGGCGGGGAATCGCCTGTTGCGCCGCTCGCAAGCGTCAGCCATGCCAAAGCGACTATTACGGTCCATCGTCTTTTCATAAGGCAAAACGCGCGTTCGGGTTTCGGGCATAGGGGGGCAGATACAAGAATGGTGAATATCCTTGCATTTTTCCCATGGAAAAGTCAAGGCCGATTTAGCGCTTGCGACTGTTTCGGAAGACGGTGGAGCGTAGAGTGGACTTTTAGTCCGCCCGTCAAGAGACCGACTGAACGTCGGGTCTGCGGCGCATTAAGGGCGCGCAAAAACGTTTTAAAGGGCATGGGCCGCGATGGCGGCGTTCATGGCCGTGGCGATTTTTTCGAGCCGTGCCATTTCCTCGCTTTCGGCTTCATGGTCGCCTTTTTTCACCAGCTTCGACGTGGCGACTGTTTCCTGACGGTCGTGATAGACGGCCTCGACGGCGGCGATGCGTACGGGTTGAATCTTCCTGTGCAACATCAGCAGGGCATGACATAGGATTCCGACCTTTTGTAACGGATTCGTTGCGTGGCGCAGTCGGTTTCGGGTCGGGCTCATGAAGGGAAGCGTCCGAATGCGGTCTATGTCGCCAACCTGAAACTGAGTCGAGCCCGACTGAACTCGGCGGTCGGTGATCACGATGTTTTCATGGGGGTCGTGAAAGTAGAGCTTTTCTTCCGGGTCCAAACGGAAGCCGCCCGGATGTTTTTTGAGACCTTCGGCGATTTCGGCGACGGACGTCATGGGCGCACTCCTTTATTCGGTATTCGGCGCTTGGCGCCGGAACACACGGGTTGATTTGACGGCGCAACGCGCGATGCGATCGAACCGCCGCGCGGCCGCCGATCTTCATGTATTTCAAGTCGAGCCATGCGCCGCAGCGCCTGGTTCGACCGTGTATGCGCAGACCATCTCCAACCCCGTGACAACACCCATGATGGATACATAATAGCTTGACACAATTCGGTATGGGTGTCAAGTATGAATAACAACAAATCGCGTGAAAAGATATCGGGATCAGGCTGTCCCGGTTGGCGGCTTGTATGCGGCGAGATGTTCTTCGATGCGGATGCAGGCGGCGCGGTGGCCGGGTTCGTAGAGGCGGGATTCGGGTTCGTGTTCGGCGCAGGCGGGGATCGCCTCGGGGCAGCGGGTTCGGAATCGGCAGCCGGATGGCGGATGAATCGGGCTGGGCAGATCCCCTTTCAGGGGCGGCGCCTCGGATTTGGCGGCGGGATCGGCCTTGGGTATGGACGCCATGAGGGCTCGCGTATAAGGATGCAGTGGACGGGCGTACAGGGCGTCGCGCGGCGCTTCTTCCACAATCTTGCCGCAATACATGACGGCGACCCGGTCGGAAATGTGTTCGACGACGGCGAGATCGTGGGCAATGAACAGGTAGCTCATGCCGAATTCCTTTTGAAGATCGCGCATGAGATTGACGATTTGGGCCTGGATGGATACGTCCAGCGCGCTGACCGGTTCGTCGCAGACGATCAGGTCGGCGCCGAGCGCCAGCGCGCGCGCGATGCCGATGCGCTGACGTTGGCCGCCGCTGAATTCATGCGGATAGCGGTCGAGCGCGTCGGCGGAGAGTCCAACCCGCTCGGCCAGTTTTTCGACCGATTCCCGCCGTTCGCGGCGTGTGCCGATCTTGTGGATGTCCAGCCCTTCGGCGATAATGCCGCGGACGGTCATGCGCGGGTTCAGCGATCCGATCGGATCCTGGAATATGACCTGCATGGTCGAGCAGAGCGCCCGGCATTCCGCGCCGTTCAGTCGCGAAAGGTCAACGCCATCGACCCAAACGCGACCGGACGTGATCGGAATCAGGCCCAGTACGGTGCGCCCCAGGGTGGTCTTGCCGCAGCCGGATTCGCCGACGAGTCCCAGCGTTTCTCCGCGGGCTAGGGTCAGATCGACCTCGTCCACGGCTTTGACGTAGTCGCGGACCGTGGCAAAGACGCCGCTGCGCACAGGGAACCAGGTGCGGAGTCGCTCGACTTTTAGAACGTTGTCCGAACGGCTGGCCGGTGCGGACGTGTCGGTCATGCGCTTTTTCACGTCGGCGAAGCGCAACGGCCGACGGCATGCGGCGTAGAGGATCGGGAAGACGATCAAAAGCGCAACGGTTGACGGGATCAGCCACAGCAGGTGGGCGGGCCGGAACAGATGCGCGCGCAGTGCGGCCGAAGTCGCGACGATGACGGGCAAGCCGACGAACAGGAGCAGATGCCAGAGCATGGCGCCGGCGGCCCAGCGCCGGGCGCGCATGCGGCGGCAGTCGGCATCGTCATAGACCGCGTAGCCGATGAAGCCGATAAAGCTGAGGACGCTGACGATGCCGACCCAGATTTTCCCGGCATGGTTGCGCCGTCGCGCATCGCGCCAGACGTGCCAGGCCATGGGGCCGGTGACGGCGGGCAGGATCAGGCCGATCAGGACGCTGTAGAGCGTCCATCTCCGTACGGCGACGGCCTCTCCGAGCCGGCGTTGGTTGCGCAGGGCTCCGAAAAGCCATAGCGCGGTCATGAAGTTGAGCAGTCCGTTGGGGACTGCGTACCAGAGCAGCGGCTGCACCACCGTTTCCCACGAGGTCGCCAGTTCGGGCCAAAGTGTCGCGTCCGGTGTCATTGCGCTCCTGATTTTTAGACCTTG
>SLMC01000155.1 GCA_007133745.1 Kiritimatiellia bacterium | reverse complement strand
GGATGCCCAGGGCGAACCATGCGAGCGAAAAAAACGCCAAGACCAAAAGAACATCGGGAAAATCGAACCAAGAGGAAAGAAAGAAAACAGAACCGAACATACAGGACTCCTTCGTCGTTAATAATAGTGAAGCATTGAATTGAGCGGAAACGCGATGGCCCGTCGCCGCGTTCCGTTTATTTCATCTCGAGAAAGCCATCGAGTTTTCTGCGCCGTGTGGGATGCCGAAGCTTGCGCAAAGCCTTGGCTTCGATCTGCCGAATGCGCTCCCGCGTAACGAAAAACTGACGGCCCACTTCTTCGAGGGTTCTCGAAAACCCGTCGGACAGACCGAACCGATAGTCCAGCACGGCTTTTTCGCGCTCCGTCAACGTGCCCAGAACATCTTTCAGCCTATCCTTGAGCATGCTGTACGCCGCCATTTCGGAAGGATTTTCCGCCGCCTTGTCTTCGATGAAATCCCCGAAGTTGGCATCGTCCCCTTCCCCGACCGGGCTTTGCAGGGAAATGGGCTGAAGCGCCATTTTGTAGACGGCCCGAACCCGTTCGACGGGCAGATCCATTTCTTCGGCGCATTCCTCCGGCAAAGGTTCCCTTCCGAATTCCTGAACCAGTTTTTTCTGAACACGCATCAACTTGTTGATGGTCTCGATCATGTGCACGGGTATGCGGATCGTGCGCGCCTGGTCGGCGATCGCGCGCGTGGCCGCCTGCCGAATCCACCAGGTCGCGTAGGTGCTGAACTTGTAGCCGCGGCGATACTCGAACTTCTCAACAGCCTTCATCAGCCCCGTGTTGCCCTCCTGAATCAAGTCCAGAAACGACAGACCCCGGTTCATGTACTTTTTCACAATGCTGATCACCAGCCGCAAGTTGGCCTCGACCATTTCCGTGCGAGCCTGCTGGCCGTTGCGCATATGTTCGCGCAAATCGTCGAACAGCCGCAAGCATTCGTCGCGATCCATGCACAGCATGGCCTCGAATTTTTTCAGCCGGCTCCGACATTCCTTGATTTCGTTGTCGCGTTTTTTGCTTATTCGCTTCGCCTGAAGCTGTTCCAGCCGCGTCATGCTCCGTCGCATGTCCTTGAAGCGGTCTTCGGCCATGGCCGCCATCGATTCGACAACCTTCTGCTTGAAATGCAGCTTGGCGACCGCTAGCGACATCTGACGCCGAAGTTTTTCAAGCGCTTTTTCCCGGCGCGTCCTTTCCGCATTGGACAGCCCTCTCGCTTTCAGCGCCTTGTAGCCTTTGACAATGCGTCCGTGCAGATTGAGAAGGCCGCGTCGGATTTGCGGCAAAACGCGCAAGTAGCGGTCGCGACTTTCCACGAACTTGTCCGTGACCACCCGGTCGAAACGCTCGTCGTGGTTCGTCAGACGATCCGCCAGTTCTAGATACATGAGCGGGGCTACGCCCAGACGGTTGAACAGGGTCTTCACGTTGGATTCCGCTGTTTCGATACGCTTGCAAATTTCCACCTCCTGCTCGCGGGTCAGAAGAGGCACCTGCCCCATCTGGTGCAGATACATGCGAACGGGGTCGTCGAAAAAATCCAGCCTGGCGCGTTCCTTCTTCTCCTTGATCTGCACCCGTTCGGCCTTGTCCGCCGAAGACGATTCGATAATCTCGATGTCCATTCCGCGAAGCAGCGCCAGATAGGATTCCATCTCCTCGGCGGCAATGACATCGTCGGGAACAATGTCGTTGATATCGTCATAGGTCAGATAGCCCTGGGATTCCGACAGCTTGATCAGTTCCTTGAGCTTTTCGTTTCTTTCCAGGCGCTTAAGCTGAGCCAACTGCGATTCGTCGACGGGCTCGGAACCCTTCGGGATCTCCGGCTCGGCCGAGGCCGCGCCATGACCGGCAGATCGCTTTTTGTCCGTGCCCTTGCGTTGGCCGCCGCCCGACCTGGCCCGGGTCCCGATTTTCGGGGATGGCGCTTTTCCTTTGCGGGGCGATTTTGGCGCCCCCTTGGCTTTGGCTCGCCCCGCCCCCGTCTTCTTCTTGGCAGCGGCGCTGCCGCCTCCGGCCTTCGCCGCAACCTTGCCGCGTAATGCGCCGGTTCTACGCCGCGATTTCGACACTGCAGCCGATCGAGCTGTGGTTGCGCCCGATTTTCTGTTCTTCTTCTTTGTGCTGCCCATAGGTTTATCGCCCTCGTATGTGCGGTTGAAACTTAGCGCCGAAAAGCCGTGTCCCCGTCTCTTCCATCGCGGAGAACAGACAATCCCGCGTGTTTCTATAGAGGAGCGCTCTTGGAGTCAAGAAAAAAAAGCTGGAAAATTCCAGTTAATCGTTGACAGCCATGAACTTTTTGAAATACTATCTCTCCAATACTGATACTTACGGAAAACCGCAGTTAGGAGATACCCAAATGAAATTTGCCGCTTCCCTCGCCGTATTGCCCGCCGTCCTGATCTTCGCAACCGTGCTTGCCGGAACGACAACAACCGCGTCGGGGCGCGACTTCAAAATCACAAGCGTTGTCGGGGACTGCGCGGTCAAGGCTCCATCGGCCTCCGAATTTTCGCCTGCCGAAGCAGGCGCATCCTATCCCTGGGGCTCTCGGCTTCGCACGGGCTCGGAATCCCAACTTGTCGTCGAGCTTGCCGAAGGCGGCGAATGCCGTATCATGCCGAATGCTGTCATGACGATCGGGCGGGACGCGCGCGACAAACCTCTGTTGCGAATCATCATCGAAGAAGGCATAGCGCAATTGGCGCTCAACGAAGCCTTTCACGAAAGCCGCAGGCTCGAAGTTGAAACAGCCACGCTGATTGCCACCCCAACCGGCACACGCTTTTCGGTCGGAACGGGAACGAAACCCGATGTCAAAATGGTGGTTGTCACGGTAAACGAGGCCGCCGTCAAAGTCGGGGGCAAACATCATCCCGTGCATGTCTTCGACATACCTCTTCTGAAAGCGGGCGACCAGGCGTCCGTTGCCGCCTCGCAAAACCGAACATGGTACCGCATTAAAAATCACAAGGGCGAATTTGTCGTTCATGTGCCCGGCGAAACCGAGAGCATGAAACCCGTAACCCTTCCCGAAGGCCATATGCTCAGAATCATTCTCGCCCAGTCGGAAGACGACTCCGCCCTGTATCATCTGACCGTTCTCCACATCGGGAAAGACGGCGAGACGCCGATTGAAGCTTGGACCGCGCAAAGGTCCGCAGGCAAGCCGCCGATCCCCTTCGATATACTCGAGCCCTCGACACTGCCGGTTCCCACAACGACAACCACCATTCCGTCTCCAACCCCCGTGGGAGATCGGTAAACAACAGTCGGCTTTTCTGAAAGCCCGCCGCGCGGCTTCGCCGCGAAGAAACGATGGGGTTAACTGGGGGAAGATTAAGGCGAAAGATTAGGGCAAAAGATTAAGGTTTCTTTTGCTCCCCCCTAATCTTTCGCGTCATCTGGCCTGACTCACATTTTCAAAGGATAATTGACCTATGCGCATGATTACCAAATTCAACCGAATGATCAAGAACCGCACGTTGTGGGCGATTTTCGCCGCCATTATCAGCGTCAGCTTTGTCGGAGCTTTTTCGCAAACCGGCGGTTGCGAAGCGACCGAGGGGCGGGACCGCATGTCGACGGGCCGGCTTTTCGGAGAAAACGTTTCGCGGGAGGACTTTTCCCGGGCCCGCTTTTTCGCGTTGGGCATGAACGACTCGGGCGGATGGAGCGAGGAGGAGCAAGCCGAACTGCGCAAAGCCGTATGGCAACGTTTGGCCATGCTGCACAAGGCGCAAGCTCTGGGCATTGAAGTTTCCGAAGACGAATTGGACCGAACCATTCGTGAGACGCCCATGTTTTCCAGGCCTAACGAGGGATTCGACAGCGACTATTACAAAGGCGTGGTCAGACAACAGTACCGGGTGCCCGTCGGGCTTTTCGAAGAATATCTTCGGCAGGCCATCGTCCTGCAGAAAGCGACCCATCTTCTGGATTTGTCCGTATGGACGCCGCCCGGGGATATCGCGGACGAATTGAGCAATTTATCCGACATGTTCGAAGTGGACTATGTTCTGCTGAAGCCGAATGATATCCTCGACGATACGCCCGTCACAGCCGCTCAGGCGAAGACCTTTTACGAAGACAATCCCGACCTTTTTTCCGAGCCGGAAAAAGTCTCCGTTCGCTATGTCGTGTTTCCCGTTTCCAACTATCTGGATCGCGCTGCCGTCAAGGACGAATCCGTCGAGGCCTATTACCAAGCCAACGTAACGAGCCTTTACACAAGCGAAGGAACCAACGGAACGCCGATCGTACAACCCCTGGAGGCCGTGCGCGACGCTATTGAAAGCGAACTCCGCGAGGAAGCCGCCTTCGCTTTGGCCAGAACCGAGGCAACCGACCTTGTCATGGCGCTGGCCCCCAGTCGCTACAGCAAAGGCCAGCCTTGGAACGACGCCGTGCGCCTGCGTGAACTCAACGTCGCGACGTCCGAGCTGTTCTCGGCCCGCAGCGAAGTTCCCGATCTGCCAGTCGACCCGGACGACTTGCAAACGGCGTTCGATCTCGATGCCTCGAATCCGAACAGATATTTCAGCGGCGCCATGCTCGGCAGCGACGGCGTCTACGTCATGGCCGCCCATGAACGTCAGGCGGCCTATGTTCCCGAATTCGGCGATGTCGTCGAACAGGTCATGCCTCTGGCCAAGGACCATGTCAGACAAAACGCCTTCTCGGAGAAAGCAAACGAACTGAGCAAAGCCATTAAGGAGAAAATGGCGGCAGGCGAATCTTTCGCAACAGCCGTTCAAGCGCTCGGCCTCGATATCGAGGCTCATACGACACGACCTTTTTCCATCTACGAGGAACATATGCGGCAATACATGGAAACTGAAGACGGCCCCGCCCCTCTGCCCTACCCCTGGGTTTTCCTTTCCCGCATCGGATCGCTCGGTTCAGGCGACGTGATGGACCCTGTCGAAGTCGACGAGGGCATGCTTTTGGCCCATGTCGCCCAACGCCGCCCGGGCGACATCGGCGCGATGGACTACATGCGTCCGTCTGTGCTTGCGCAAGAGAATCGCCGAAAGACCGAACGGCTGTACGAAGGCTGGATGGACCACCTGCTGGCCCTGGCCAAATTCGAAGATACCGAACAGGCCGACGACAAGGACGCCGCATCGGAATCCAGCCTGTAACGGCAAGCCACTCTTTTCCCCGCTAATCACGCGAATAAACGCGAATTGAAAAAAAACCCATTCGCGCATATCAGCGCGCGCCTCGCCGTAGCTCGCAGACGAAGGCGAGTTATCCGGCTCGGGAAGCCGAGCCGCTCCATCGGATTGCGGGGCGGACGCGCTTCCGCGTCCGGCTCTTCCGGCTCGGGAACAGGCGTCGCTAAAGCTATGCCTTGTCAAGAGCCGGGCCGCTCCACGAAGGCACGTTTTACGTTCCACACGTCTTCGTTGCCGTCTGTTCAAAAACCGCCCCGTCAATTTCCCCGAACCTTGCGGAAGGCGGCAATGGCAAAGTCCAGATCCTCATGCGAATGCGCGGCGGAAATTTGCACACGTATGCGCGCGGCTCCATTGGGAACCACCGGGTAAGAAAAGCCGATCACATAGATGCCTTCGTCCAGCAGCGCCTCGGCCATACGCGCGGCCGCTTTGGCCTCGCCCAGCATAATGGGTACGATCGGATGATCGCCAGGCTTGATATCGAACCCTGCTTCGCTCATTCCGGCGCGAAACCGAACCGTGTTTTCGAACAATCGATCTCGCAAATCCGTGCTTTCGGACAGCAAATCCACGCAAGCGCTGGCGGCCATGGTCAGGGCGGGCGGCAAAGAATTGCTGAACAGATACGGCCTGCTGCGCTGCCGCAGCAGCTCGACGATCTCGCGGCGGCCGGACGTAAAGCCGCCCGATGCACCGCCCAGCGCTTTCCCGAACGTGGACGTAATCGCGTCCACACGCCCCGCAACCCCGCAGGCCTCCGCCGAACCGCGCCCTGTTGTACCGAAAAAGCCGGTGGCATGGGAATCGTCCACAACAACCATGGCGTCATAGATGTCCGCCAAATCGCATAGAGCCGCCAGCGGCGCCACATCGCCATCCATGGAAAACACGCCGTCGGTCGCGATCATGATCCGATCCGCTCCGTCCGCGCGCGCCTGCTTGAGCTGGGCGTCCAGATCCGCCATGTCGGCATGACGATAACGGAAACGGCGGGCCTTGCACAAACGGATGCCGTCGATCAGCGAAGCATGATTCAGCGCGTCGCTGACCACGGCGTCGCCATCGCCAAGCAACGGCTCGAAAAAACCGCCATTGGCATCGAAACAGGACGTGTACAGAATCGTATCCTCCATGCCGAGGAAATCGGATATTTTTCGCTCCAGCCGCTTGTGGATCGTTTGCGTGCCGCATATGAAGCGCACAGAGGACATCCCCAGTCCATAGGCATCGAGCCCCTGCCTCGCCGCCGTTTTCAGGCGCGCGTCGTCGGAGAGGCCCAAATAGTTGTTGGCGCAGAAATTGAGAACTTCGCGGCCGTTCACGCGAATGCGAACAGCCTGCGGCGTCTCGATAACCCGCTCGCTCTTGTAGAGCCCGGCGGCTTTCATGGCCTCGATTTCATTGACGTAGCGCTGAAGGTTTTTCATGAGGCTGTCCAATCCAAAACAATTTTACCCGACTGTCCGGATGTCATAATCTCAAACGCTTTTTCGTACTCCGTATAGTGAAGTCTGTGCGTGATCACAGGCAGAACATCCATCCCGCCTTGAATCATGACGGTCGCCTTGTACCATGTCTCGTACATCTCGCGTCCGTAAATGCCCTTGATGAACAAGCCGTTGAAAACCACCTGGTTCCAATCGACGCCCGTATCGGGCGGCAAAATGCCCAATAGCGCGATTTTTCCCCCGTGACACATGTTGGCCAGCATGTCGCGAAAGGCGGCGGGATTCCCCGACATTTCAAGACCGACATCGAAGCCTTCCGTCATGCCGAGCTGTTTTTGCGCATCGTCAAGTCGATCCCGCCCGGCCTTCAAGGTCAGGGTGGCGCCGGTCTTCTTCGCCAAATCAAGCCGATAGTCGTTGACATCCGTCACGACAACATGGCGCGCGCCGGCATGGCGGACGACGGCGATGGCCATGATCCCGATGGGGCCGGCCCCGGTAATCAGGACATCTTCGCCTAGCACATCGAAGGACAAAGCCGTGTGAACCGCGTTGCCAAGAGGGTCGAAACAAGCGTACAGCTCGTCCGGAATATCAGGATGACACGCCCATACATTGGAAACGGGCATGGCCAAATACTCCGCGAACGCGCCGTTCCGATTCACGCCGATTCCTGTCGTATGAGCGCAAAGATGCCGACGCCCCGCCAGACAATTGCGGCAGCGACCGCAGACCAAATGCCCTTCCCCGCTGACCCTGTCGCCGGGCTTGAACGCATGCACATTGCCGCCAACCGCTACGACTTCGCCCACGAACTCATGACCGGCGATCAAAGGCGGAACAATCGTCTTGCGGGCCCATGCGTCCCAATTGACAATATGCAGGTCCGTCCCGCAAACGCCGGTTTTGCGTATGCGAATCAGGACATCGTTGACCCCGTATTCCGGCTCGGGCACATCCTCAAGGCACAGGCCGGGCTCGGCCCTGTTTTTTACAAGCGCATTCATGGCAAAAATCTACCCCAACAATTCCTTGGCCGCCTTGGCCAACAAGACGGGGCTGGATGTAGCGAGCGTCTTTCTGACGCACTTGTTCTCGCTGCCGCGCCAGGGCGCATCCGCGGCATCGGCACGCGTATCGTCGTAGAGAATCACGGGGATCATGCTAATGCTGGGCATCACGTCGATCAGCGAGGCGACGGCGCTCCCGTTCAGTTTCGGAAGAATTTCCTTCAACAGAATCAGGTGCGGCTTGAAACCGGGCGCGCGATCCAGAATCTCGGGGCCGCTTCGGACCGTATCGACCGCATAGCCTTCCGCCGCCAAAACCTCGCCGACTCTCGACGCAATGCCGACATCGTCTTCGGCCAGCAGAATGCGGCGCTGTCCTCCGCTATCGTCCTGCCGGACCTGTTCCCGATTCGCAAGGATTTTGCGTATTTTACGGATCAGATCGGCCTCTTCGCACGGTTTTTCCAGAAACCCGTCCACAGCCACGGCATCGAAAAAATCGCGCATGGCGCCACGCGCCGTGAGAACCAGTACAGGATAGCGCGGTATTCCGTCTTCGGATGAAATGTGCTTCAGAAAACCGACGCCGCCCATGCCGGGCATGCTGATGTCCAAAACGATGAGATTCGGCTCGGATTTTTCCAGAACACGCAACGCGTCCTCTCCGCTACGGGCGGTGAGCACCTCGAAGTTTTCGTAGCTCAGGTAGTCCCGCAACGAAACAAGCAGATGCTTCTCGTCATCCACCAGCAGAATAGTCTTCTTCTGTTCTGTCATAAGCCCCTCCTCACGTCTTCAACCTTTCGATGCGTTTGCGGCTGACCGTCGTATCGTAAATGGCGTCGAACAGAGATCCTGCCGCCCAGTCGCCGGGAACGCGGGGCACATTGAACCCTTCGAGCACATCCAACTTGGTTTGCTCGGCGGCCTTTTCCATGATCGCCACGAATGGCAAATGGTTCCAGCGCGGTTCGTTCCGAATCCTGGCCAGAATCAGGCCGTCGTCCATGCCGGCGGTCTGCCAATCCAGAACGACCAGATCGACCGATTCCCTGTCCATAACGGCCAGCGCTTCGTCTCCGTTCAGGGCGCCGACAACGCGATAGCCGTGATCGGCCAGCTCGCGCGTGGCCTGGAAGCGGAGATTCGGGTCGCGATAGACAATCAAAACCGTTGGCGGCGAGGCGATCGGCAGACACACACGCGCCAGGAATCCTTGCGGGCGATTGGGCGGCGGACTGGATATCTCCAGCGTGCCGCCATGCCGCTCGACCAGATCCTTGGCGATCGGCAATCCCAGTCCGGTTCCGCTCACGTATTCGCCCACCCGAAAAAAACGTTCCATGACACGCGAAAGATACTGCGGTTCCACCCCGATTCCGGTATCCAGCACATCGAGAACAAGCCATGCGGGATGGGCGCTGTCCCGATACACATCCACCTCGATGGCGCCGTCGGGCACATTGAACTTGATGGCGTTCTTTACCAAATTGAAAATGACCCGCTCCATTTTCTGCGGGTCGCAGCACGCGAATCCGACCGAATCGCCCAGCGTGACACGCATGGAAAGATTCTCGCCTTCCGCCTGGTTCTTGAGGGAATCGGTCGAACGCCTAACCAGCTCGGCGAAAGGGACAGTCACGAGGTTCAAGGCCAATGTATTGGCCTCGATCCGGCTCATGTCCAGAATGTCGGACACCGTCCGATTCAGCCGCCGGCAGTCGTCCTGAATCATTTCGAGATAGGTTCGGGCCCCGTCGGGCAAGGCGCCGACAATTCCCTTGAGCATGTTGGATGCGACATACATGATGGACGTCAGAGGCGTCTTAAGCTCGTGCGAGACATTGGAGACGAACTGCGACTTGGCCCGATCGTGCTCCCGCAGCTTTTCGATGGCGACGTTCAGTTCGTTTTGCGCCCGGGTCCGCTCGGCGATTTCGTTCATCAGTTCCCGATTGATCCGGCTGCGTTCTTCGACTTCATTTTCCAAATCGCTGTGCGCCTGAATCAGCGCGTCTTCCGCTTCTCGGCGGGCCGTGATGTCGCGAATGAAGAAGCACAAATAATCCTTTCCTGAAAGATGCAGGCGGCTCGTTGAAATTTCGGACGGGAAATGCGTGCCGTCCTCGCGAAGACACTGCGCCATGATGAGGGTAAACTTGTCGTTCTTGAGATTCTCGAGAATGGTCTGAACAACGTCCGCGTTGAACCCCATAACAATGTCGCCAACCGTCAATTCGCAGAAACGCGGCTTGGCATAGAGAAAAAACTGGGTCGCGCGCACATTGGCGTCCAGAATATCGCCGTGCAGATCGGTTATGAGGCCCGCATCGTACACGCCCTGGAAAAGTTCCTGCAAGTCGATGTTGCGGATGGTAACCGTCGAGCTTTTGTCCCGCATCCGGATCGGGCGCGACTTGCCCCGAATGACCGCCCGCTGTCGCGTCGCGGGCGGCCGGACAATGCGGCCCGTCTGCATTTTACGGAAAATATCGGGCGGGATGTCGATCAGCATCGTTTTCGACGCGCCCACTCTCGGGATGTCGTCCGCCATGAATTCTTCCTGTTGAAAACGGTTATCCAGAAAACGTCTTGGCCCATTGTTTCGTGGCATGGACGTCCCGCCCATGGTGAATATCGGGGAAATTGGCCGAAACGGCTTCCTGCAAGATGGCGGCGATCATTTTAGGCGTGATCACCCCGCCGCCGGCGCGACTATAGTCCGTCTGCATGCCGAGACAGGAATAAAGCCGAGCATGACCGTTCGGCGGTTCGCTGTTTCCGGGACAGGGCGCCGGAACGGGCTCATAAACGCCCGAAGTCTCGTTCAGGCGCGCAACAAGAAAGGCCGGAATGCGCTGAGGATTGACGCATTCCGCCTCGCAGAAAGCGACAATGCCCTCTTGGGTTTCCACATCCCAATAGGTCTTTTCGAAAGCGCTCCAGCGCTCGTCGGCCAAAAGCTTGTCGAGCCGCTGATTCAACACCGCGCACTTGTCGCACCCTTTTTTCCCGAAGACCCACACTTGAAACGGCTTGGCCATAGTCTACTCCCCGTCACGCTGAAACCAATGCGGCTTGATCGGCCGTCCCGGTTGTCTCGGCCGTTTCCACCGCATAGCGGCCCCGATGGCGGGCAACCAGTTCGCCGTAGCGCTTGGACTTGTTCCAGTTCTGTATCTTGCTGAAATAGCCGACGACCCGCGTTTCGCCCACGACGTCGCTCGACCCGCACTGAAGACACGCCTCCAGCAGACCGCGCATGTTATGGTTGCAGTGATTGCAATAGGTGAACTCGGGCGAAATGGTCAACTGAGCCGTTTGCGTCCGAAACATGACATCCTTGACCAGCCGCCCGATCGCCTCAGCCGACGGCCGTTCTTCCCCCACGAAGGCGTGGGTCATAGCGCCCGACTCGATCATGCTGTGAAACTTGGCCTGCTGACGAATACGCTCCACCAGCGAGACATCGGCGTCGGCGGAGAGATGGACCGAATTCGTATAGTAGGCCACATCCTCGCTGTCGCCCTTGATGGTCTCGCGGGCTTCACGCCGGAAATAAACCAGGTCGGTCTTGGCCAGGCGGCGGGCGGCGCTTTCCGCCGGCGACTCCTCGAGGGTGAACTTGAGCTTGTGCTTGCGAGCCAGTCGCCTGCATTTCAAATACATGTGCGCCACGATTTTCAGGGCCAGCGTCATCGCTTCGCGGCTCTCGTGCAACTGTTCGCCGATCAGAAAGTGCACGGCGTCGTTTACGCCGATCAGGCCCAGAATGTAGGTGCAGGCGTCCAGGTCCACGTACGGCTTGCCGTCGCAGGATTCCTGACCGATCTGCCATAGCGGATGGCCCGGCGCCTGGATCATGTCCCGAATCTTCCGTTTCTTCTGCAGATGCGCCTCGACCGCCAGCTCCATGGTGCGGTCCAACTCGTCGTAAAAGTTTTCAAGCACCCGTCCGTCGCCGCGGCGCGCCGCCCGATAGGCGGCCTGGGGAATATTGATCGTCACGTTCTGAAATCCGCAGAACCGCATGCATTCGGGATGGCGCAGCATGCGCGTATCCTCGATCGTGGTGCGGAGACGGCAGCAGGCCGAGAGCGTTACCTCATCGCGATCGAACACGAAATACGTCGAGCCGTTCCTGCCGGCCAGCTCGCAGGCCTGCCGGAAAATCGCATATTGCTCTGGATCCTCGAACGTTTCCTCGCTGACATGGAAATCGCACTTGGGAAACTCGAACACGCGCCCGTTGCGGTCGCCATCCGACCAGACTTCGAGCAAGGCGCGGCAAAACGCTTGCGCTTCGTTCACATAGTCGGCATAGGTCACGATGGCTTCGCCCGCCTCGCGCAGCGCGGCCTCGACGGCCGCATCGCGAACGACGCCGCCTTTGCCGTCGCCGATTTCGCGCAGGACCAGCCGCCGCGCGCCGCCCCCTGCGTCATGATAAAGGTCCATGAGCCGGTAGCCGCTGCTGTCGCGATCGGTCCGCAACACCTCCGTCAAGGGCGCGGTGCGTCCGTCCGCCAAACGCAGCATGTAACGGCCGCCCGGTCCGATCGCCGGCACGTTGCGCATATAGGCCGGAACACCGGTATGAATGTTGAAATCGAGAAACAGCGTCTGGCCGCCGCGCGAAAAGGCGTTCTGGGCGCCGTTGAAGATCAGCTCCTGCGCCACCTGCTTGATCTCCTCGGGACTCTTGCCCTCGAGATACGGCGCGTAAAACACGTTGATGTAGGCGATGCCCAGCGCCCCGGCATAGTTGGCCTGCATGGACGCCAGAAACGTGTTCAAGTGCCCCGTCAGCACCGACGCCGAATTCGCCGGCTTGGATTCCGTGTTCAGGTTGACCAGCTTGCGCAACCCGTATTTCTTGACATACTCGATGGAATGCGACGAACAGTAGACCCGGTGCGGATAGCCCAAATCGTGCACGTGAATCGCGCCCGTATCGTGCGCCCGCTTGACGTCGGCGCTGAAGATGGTGTCGAGCGCCCACTGTTTCAGCACCAGCTCGGCAATGCCCAGGTTGACCGCTTCCGGATTGTTGTTCACAATGTTGCTGTTCTCGGTGGACTTCACCCACATGAGCTTTTCCATGAATTCCCTGGGCACGCGGTAGAGCGACAGGTCGCGCAGTTGATCGCTGTGCCCGCGTTCCATCAGCTCGTTGTTGACCAGCTCGCGAATCAGCGTGGTATTGACCGCCTTGATGTCGCTGGCAATGATCCAGTTCTCCACCGACTTCGCCACGGCAATGGACGCCTCCGCCGACAAGTCGGTTGTCTTGAGCAACTGCTCCACGATCCGACGATGATCCCAGGGCAGCGTCAGGTTTTGCGTGGCGGACTCCACAAGCAGCAAACCGGCATCCGTGACGTCCACGTTGCCGTCTTCGCGTCCGCCCCTCACGCGAATCCGGCTGCGGGCCATATCGCGCTTCTTGCGGTAGCGCTTGAACGCCGCCAGAATCATCGTCTCCCCGGTTTCGGCCAACAGAATTTCCACGAGATCCTGCACGTCCTCGATGCTCGGGATACGCAGCCCTTTCTCGTCCGGATAAATGTAGTATTCGCTGGCCGGCCGATTGAGCTGATCCACCACGCCATCGGCTATCTTGCCGGCCAAAGCCTTGTTCAGCGGCAAGTCGGTGTTGCGCGCCACCGCCTCGGCGGCACACTGGACCGCCCGCTCGATTTTCTCCTTGCGAAATGGCGCCACCACGGACGATCGCTTCCGAAAACCGTCAAATTCCGTTGCCGTCATGTCATTGACTTTTTTCATGTCGCTCGTCTCCCGCCTGCTTGAAAGCGCTGTTGACACGCCTGTAAAATCATCCGCAAAAAACACATGCCGTTCCACATGAAAATTAAACACGCATTAAACCCGATCCTCACAACAACATCAAGCCCTTTTATACCAAATATTGCGGTTATTTTTTCATGATCCACTAAATGTAGAGTTGTCAATGAGTTGAGCAGAAGACATGTCAAGGCGAGGGTATTGTCGCAAGATTCGGTTGGATTTTCCCAAAGTGGTGCAGGCGTCCCGCAATGAAGTGGGCAAGGGAAGATTAAGGCGAAAGATTAGGGCAAAAGATTAAGGGGTTCGCGTCTTGAGCCCTAATCTTTCGCCTTAATCTTTTGCCCTAATCTCTGGTGGATTAGAACGATGCGCGGCTGAAAACATGGGAGAAGACTATGTCTCCCGCTCAAACCCGAAAGCCCGAAAATGAAGTTACTGCTGATATCCACCAACGTGACCCAAACCCCCTACCCCGTCTTCCCGCTCGGCCTGGCCATGGTCGCCGCCGCTCTGCGCGCGGCCGGCCATGAAACCGTCCACGTCGACTTTCTCCATGCCGACCTCTCGCTCGACGCCATCGCCGACGCCGCCCGTCGCGAACAGCCCGGTCTGATCGGGCTCTCCATGCGCAACATCGACAACGTCAACCTCATGAACGAACAACGCTACATCGATGCCGTCCGCGACATCGCCCAAGCCGTTCGCCGCGGATCCGACGCGCCCGTCGTTCTGGGCGGTTCCGCCTTCTCGATCCTGCCCGAAACGCTCATGACCGTTATCGGCGCCGACTACGGCGTCAAAGGCGAAGGCGAACGCGCCATCGTCGAGCTGGCCGACGCCATCGCCGCCGGGAATCCGCCGCCCCGCGGAACCGTCCTCGACGGCATCGCCCTCGACGGCGAAGCCATCCCGTCCGCCGCCTACGATCCCGCCATCATGAAATTCTATCTCGACAGCGGAACCGTCGCCTCCGTCCAAACCAAGCGCGGCTGCCCCTTCCGTTGCGTCTACTGCTCCTACCCCTATCTGGAAGGCCACGCCGTTCGCGACCGCCGCCCCGCGGATGTCGCCGACGACTTCGAACGACTCGCCCGCGAGCATCAGGCCCGCTATGTTTTCCTGACCGACTCCGTCTTCAACGACCCCGGCGGCCGCTACAAAGCGCTCGTCGCCGAGCTCGCCCGGCGCGGCTCGACCTTGCCCTGGACCGCCTTCTTCAAGCCCGGCGGACTCGACGACGCCAGCGTCGCCGCCATGCGCCAGGTCGGCCTGCAATCCGCCGAAATCGGGTCCGATGCCGCCTGCGACACCACACTGCGCGGACTCGGCAAAGACTTCAGCTTCGACGACGTCGTCGCCTGCAACGACCTTTTTGTCCGGCACGGCGTGGCCACCGCCCACTTCTTCATGTTCGGCGGCCCCGGCGAAACGCGCGAAACAGTTCAAGAAAGCCTGAAAAATCTCGAACGCCTCGACCCAGCCGTCATCTTCGCCTTCATGGGCATTCGCATCGTGCCGCACACGCCCCTGGCCGAGCTGGCCATCCGCGAAGGCATCATCGCGCCCGACACCCCGTTGCTCGAACCGGTTTACTATCTTTCGCCGGAAATCGACCGCGGCTGGCTGGAAGAAACCCTGACCCGCGCATTCGCCAAGCGCCGCAACTGGATTTTCCCGCCCGACGCCCTCGACAGCGTCCTGCGCTATCTTCATAAAATGGGCTATACCGGATCGCTCTGGGACATGCTCAACAAGAAAAAGGAACGGAAGCGGAAAGCGTAGGGCCAAGGCGGGCTGTCGCCCGCAACCCAAAGGTTGGGAAATAGGTTTCAGTGTTCAGGTTTCAGGGAAACATCGCATTCGGCTTCGTTCGGATACTACGCCGGAACAAATATTGGAGGGCAGCATGCTAAACCCTGACACCTGAAACCATTGATATTCTCTCAATCCAGAAAAACCTGAGCTTGCTCAGAGGCCGAACTGAAACCCGAAACGAAACACCCCCTTTGCATTGCACTGAAATTTCTTGTTTTTTATGGTGGCAACGCATGATTAAGGCGCTAACGGCGAAGTTATGCTGAGAATACGAACCATACAGGGTCCGGAAGCAACGCTTGCGACCGAACGCATTGCCCAGGCCCAGCAGATTCTGCGCGAAAACTTCAAAGGTTGGGAACACGACGCCGACCGAATGTACCATTGGCTGCGCGATCCGGTCAAAAGCGGCTGGCG
>SLMC01000314.1 GCA_007133745.1 Kiritimatiellia bacterium | reverse complement strand
CTCACACACTCCCAAACCCACATACCCGCACACTTGGGTTGCGGGCGAAGCCCGCCTTATGAAAGAATGGCGAGCGATGCAGCAGGAACTTGATTTCGGCGAGACGGGTTTGACGCTCGAGGCGATCGAGGCGTTGCTGAACGAGCCGTCCGCCTGGCTGAAACGGCCGAGGCCCGTGCGCGTGGCGCTGACCCGCAACCGGACGACCATGATCAGCGTCAGCGCGCACGGGGACGGTCCGGTGCGGGTGCGCATGCACGAGGCATTTCGTCAGGCGCCGCCCGATGTTTTTCTGGATTTGCGCCGCTTTATCCGCTCCCGCAACCGGGCGGCCTGGCGTCAGGTCGGCGCCTATGCCCGAAGCATCGGGAGCGCGTGTTCCGGCGGGACCGCTCCGGCGCCGCTCCGCAGACTGGCCAAAGGCCGGGTGCACGATCTCGAAAGGATTCGCAAGGAGGTCAACCGCGAATTCTTTTCCGGGAAGGTCGCCTGTTCCATCGAATGGGGACAAAGCCGCGCGCGGGGCCGGCGGTCGGGCCGGCGGACCGCCGTGAATCTGGGCACGTGGCATGCGGCCCGGCGCCTGATTCGGATTCATCCGCTGCTGGACGACACGCGGGCGCCCGAAGCCTTTATCCGCTACATTGTGTTTCACGAAATGCTGCACGCGGTGGCGCCTCCCGTTCGGCAGGGCAACCGCATGCTTTATCATCCCCCGCAGTTTCGGGCGCTGGAAAAACGGTTTCCGGATTACGCGGCGCATCGCGCCATGACGCGCGCCATCCTCGCCTGGCCGGATCGGAAGGCGGGCTGACGCCCGCAACCCAAGTGTGTGGGTATGTGGGTTTGGGAGTATGTGGGTTTTCACCCGCACACTCACGCACTCACAAACAATCACGCCAGGCTGACGGCCTGACGCATCTCAGCCCGGGGTGCAACCCCGGGATTAGCAAGCCCCGCATCTCCCTCCCCGTCCCGCTCGCTCGCCGCCGCGTGCCTTGGCGCGGCAGGCAGGGCACGCACAGACGCAGGCCCCCGGCTGTGTTGCATAACCCTTTCAGGGTTGGCGTTCAATCATCTTCCCGTGCTTCTTGTGCTTCGTAGCTTTAGCGAAGTAGCATCCGTGGTTCTTTAATTCTTAGACCAAGGACCAAGGACCAGGGACCAGGGACTAAGGACTAAGGACTTTCCTTTTTCGTTATCTTCTGTTCAAAACTTTCCGCGTCTTCCGCGTTTTCCGTGGTAGAAAACTCTTTTTCCGCGTCATTTCGCGCTTTTCGTAGTTCCAACCCTTTTCCGTGTCTTCCGGGTTTTCCGTGGTTGATTCTTCCACGAACCTACAAACGTACCAACGCACCAACCCACGAACCCACGTTCCACATCTCACGTTCCACATTTTCGTGATTGCATTTCCCCGACCGACCGTTTACCTTCAGCGCAAATATGAGGCAAGCGCCTTTAACTTGGGCTAGGAAATCCGCTATGATGAAGCATGAAGCGCTGGACTCGTGGACGATCCCCAAAGCGGAAGAATTGTACGGCATCCGCGAGTGGGCCAAACATCATTTCGACATTACGCCGGAAGGCCAGATGGCCGTCAATTTCACGCATGACGGAGCTGTGAGGCCGGTTCCCCTCTTTTCCCTTGTGCAGGGTCTCAAGGAGCGCGGCATGAGTTTGCCCGTGCTGTTGAGATTCGAGCATCTGCTTGAAGCGCGCCTGGCTCTGATCAACGATTCGTTTCGGAAAGCGATCGTCGACAGCGAGTACCAGGGCGACTATCGGGGCGTGTATCCCATCAAGGTCAACCAGCAGCAGCAGGTCGTGGAAGACATCACGCGGGCCGGTCGGCGCTATCACCACGGGTTGGAGGCCGGCAGCAAGGCGGAGCTGATCGCGGCGCTGGCCTACATGCACGACCCCGAAGCCTATATCGTATGCAACGGCTACAAGGACGAGGAATTCGTGGATTTGGCGCTTTTCGCGCATAAGATGGGCTTGCAAACCGTGCTGGTGCTCGAAATGCCCGGGGAGCTGGACGTGATTCTGCGGCGCGCCGAAGCGCTGGGCGTACGCCCGCGCATCGGGGTGCGGGTCAAGCTCTCGTCGCGATCGGGTGGCAAGTGGACGGAATCGGGCGGCGACCGCAGCATGTTCGGGCTGAATCCCGCTCAGGTCATCGATGTGGTGGATGGCCTGCGCGCCTGCGACCGACTCGATTGTCTGTGCATGCTGCACTATCATCTGGGTTCTCAGATTCCCAACATCACGCATATCCGCGCGGGCATTGCCGAAGCGGCTCGCTATTACGTGGAGCTGGTCAAGGAAGGGGCGCCGATGGGACTGCTGGATATCGGCGGCGGACTGGCGGTGGACTACGACGGATCCCACACCAATTTTTCCAGCAGCAGCAATTACAATCTCGAGGAATACTGCGCGGACGTTGTCGAAGGCGTCATGCAGGTGGCCGATTCGGCGGAGGTGCCGCATCCGACCCTGATCAGCGAGTCCGGCCGCGCGCTGATCGCCTACTATTCCGTACTGCTGTTCGACGTTCTCGATGTCAGCCGGTTCGAGTCGCACGGCCTGCCGGCCAGTCTGCCGGACGATGCGCCGACCCCGCTGCACAACCTCCTTGAAACGCTGGGAGCCCTGACCGAGAAAAAGGCGCTGGAATGCTATCACGACGCCATGTATTATCGCGACGAGATTCGCAACGGTTTTTCGCACGGAGATGTTTCTCTGCGGGATCGGGCAGTGGCCGAGCAGATCGTTTGGCACATCCTTATGCGTCTGGCGCGCATGACCGCCAAGATGAAATACGTGCCGGAAGAGCTGCAGAATCTTTCGGACACGCTGGCCGACATTTATTACGGAAACTTTTCCGTGTTTCAGTCGCTGCCGGATGTCTGGGCCATCGAGCAGCTATTTCCGATCATGCCGATTCACCGCCTGAACGAGGCGCCAACCCGGCTGGGCACGCTGGCGGACATCACCTGCGACTGCGACGGCAAGATCGAGCGGTTTATCGACCTGCACGACGTCAAGCGCGCCCTGCCGCTGCACGAGCTGCGCGAAGGCGAGGACTACGTGCTGGGCGCTTTTCTCGTGGGCGCCTATCAGGAGACGCTGGGGGATCTGCACAACCTGTTCGGCGACACCAATGTGGTCAGCATCCATTTGGACGATCAGGGCCGGGTCGCCTACTCCCACGAGATCGAGGGCGACACCGTCGAGGATGTGCTGGGCTACGTGGAGTACAACACCAAGGACATGGTCGAGCGCCTGCGCGCGCTGGCCGAGCAGGCGGTACGGCAGGACCGCATCACCCCCCAGGAGCGCCGCGCCATTGTGGACGCCTACGCCAACGGCCTGCGCGGCTATACGTACTTCGAGACGTAAGCCGGACAGGCGCCGCGCTTACGGATGAGCAAAGTGGCCCAAGCATGAATTTTGATCGAGGCGAAAATCAAGGCCAAGTTGGCGGAAACCCGGACGCGACGGAGCGCGTCCCTCCAGGCGGAACTCCGGACGCGACGGAGCGCGTCCCTCCAGGCGGAACTCCGGACGCGACGGAGCGCGTCCCTCCATGTCCTGCGAATGGAGGGCCACGCTCCGTCGTGGCCGCAATCGAAGAAGGCCGCGACGGAACGCGTCCCTCCAGGCGGAAACCCGGACGCGACGGAGCGCGTCCCTCCAGAAAGACGCCTGCCCATCAACCTGTCTTTGAGGTATTCAACCGCTCGTCCATTGTGTTTGTGACCGTGTGCGCTCAAGACCGCAAGCCGATTTTCAGCCGACCGGACATCCACGCCCTGCTCGCAAAAACGTGGGCGCAAGCCGATGCCTGGCTTGTCGGGCGCTATGTTCTTATGCCAGACCATGTTCATCTGTTTTGCGCACCCGGTTCACATGACTTTCCGCCTTTGCGGAATTGGATTCAATTTTGGAAATCCGTTGCTTCTCGCGGATGGCCTCACCGGGAAGAACAGCCGGTCTGGCAAAAATCATTTTGGGACACCCAACTGCGGCGGGGCGACAGCTACACGGGAAAATGGGATTATGTCCGGCAAAATCCGGTACGTGCCGGGTTGTGCGGCGATCCGGACAAGTGGCCGTTTCAAGGAGAAATGAATGTTCTGTCTTGGCATGATTGAAATCGGACGCGACGGAGCGCGTCCCTCCATGCCTTGCGAATGGAGGGCCACGCTCCGTCGTGGCCGAATGCGCCATGTCCTGCGAATGGAGGGCCACGCTCCGTCGTGGCCGAATGCGCATGCCTTGCGAATGGAGGGCCACGCTCCGTCGTGGCCGAATGCGCCATGTCCTGCGAATGGAGGGCCACGCTCCGTCGTGGCCG
>SLMC01000007.1 GCA_007133745.1 Kiritimatiellia bacterium | reverse complement strand
TGTTGGGTTAGCGCGGCTGAATGGGATACGGATCGGATCGTCATGGACGATTCAACTGCCGAATATAGGTTCAACAGACTTGCAGGGTTTGTCGGTAAAACGGAGAGCGCAGTTCCGGATAGAGTTGGTGTACGCATGAGGCGCCATTCCGCCCATCTTTCGCCGATCACGATGCCAGCCGAGTTGCGCCCATCGCGTACCCGGATCGTGCAAAACGGACCTCTGACCTCCGTCCTCTGACGTCTTGGCCCGGTTCATCCAAAAATGTCGCGCAATATTCTCTTGCTTTTTATCGCAGGGGCGGCAGATTAAGGCGCTAACCCCTAACACCCGGGGGCTACTGATTACTGATAACTTTGCTTGCGGCCGAAGACCGCCGTGGGAGGGCGAATCCATGCGATATGCGATTTTGGGCAGGACGGGCTTTTCGGTCAGCGAGATCAGCCTGGGCGGCATGCAGCTTAACGGCAAGCCCGGATTCAAGGGCGCCGAGTCGGGCGACGAGGCGCAGGCCCTAGAGGCCGTACGCATTGCCGTGGCGGAGTGCGGCGTCAACTTCATCGACACGGCCCGCTGGTATCACGACAGTCAGAAACGCATTGCGCGCGCCCTCGACGGACTGGAGGGCGGGCGCGACGTGACGATCGCGACCAAGGTGTCGCCGGATACCCGCGCGCAGGCCGTGCGCGATCAGGTCGAGGTTTGCTTGCGCGATTTGCGGCGCGACCATATCGATCTGATGCAGATTCATAGCGGGACCGATCGCGAAAAACGGGATGCGACCGTGCCGGTTCTGCTGGATTTGCGGGACCGCGGTATGCTGCGATTTCTGGGCGTGACCATGGGCTACGGGCCCAAGGTTCCCGAGCAGGCTATGGCGTGCATCGAGAGCGGCGTGTTCGACACGATCCAGTTGCATGTCAACGTTCTGCATCCCGTTTTCGCGCGAACGGTTTTGCCGGCGGCCAAGCGCCGGGGCATGGGCACGCTGGCCATGAATCCGCAGTGCGGCGGCTATCTGGCCAAACGTTGCCCCGACCCGGCGCGATACGACCTTTCCTTTTTGGCCGACACCGGCGCGACCACGATGCACGAGGCGGCCCTGAAATGGTGCGTGTCATCGGATTGCATCGATGTGGCGATTCCAGGGTCCAAAAATCCGGAGCATATCCGCAGCAATTGCGCGGTGTCCAACGGACGCTATCTGACCTCGGAACAGGCCGGGACGCTGGAACATTTGCTGGCCGACACGATCGACACCTCGGACGATTGGGATTGGACGCCGAACGAAGACTTGGAAGCCATGGCGGGAGAAACCTTATGAAGAACAATGTGCCGCCCGATTGTTTCGGGTATCAGGGCGAGACGATGCTGTACGGAAACTCGGCGGATGGCTGTCTTGGCTGCGATTTGTTCGATCCGTGCCATAAGATTACCGTGGCCTCGACGCTGCAGGCGCTCTCCGGCAATCTCGATCTGATTGTTCAGAACGGATTGGCCGCCGGCCGGCTCCAGCCGTACGACGCCCTGGGCGGAAGCCGCGATGTGGATACCGGCCAAGTCATCGATACGTAGCCCTGGTTCGCCTAAGGTCCATTTGCGGGCCATTGTGAGTTTTTGGAGGGCGAGGCTGTGCCGAGCCACAGGCTTATCTAAGCGCCATTTGGGACATGGGAAGATTAAGGCGAAAGATTAGGGCAAAAGATTAAGGGGTTCTCATTTTGACGGCGTGTTGCTCAAATCGAGATTCCTCGACTTCGCTCGGAATGACAAAAGAGATTGTTGCAGGGAATTAACCTGTCAAGTTGACCGAATGAGCATGCGGATAGGGGGGCTCTAATGAAATTCAATCTTTGGGCAATGGCCGGATGCGTGTTTGTGCTGGCTGGCGTTCCGGCTCGGAGCGCCGAGCCGACCTCCGCGACGGATAAGCCGACCGAACCCGCTGCGCCGGCTTCGACCGTATCGGTTGAAATCGAGCCGGACGTCGAGTCGGTCATGCGGACGCTTGAAAAACGCATGGCCGACATACGCTCGGTGCAGGCGGCGTTCGTTCAGGAAAAGACGCTCTCCATTCTCGACAGCAAAGTGGTTATCGAGGGAACCATGGCCCTCGAGGGCGAGCGTTTCGCCTGGCATGTGAATGCGCCGGTGAAATATTCGATGGTGTTGATCGACGACGCGATGCGGCAGTGGGATGAAGACACCGGGCGCGTACAGCGCCAGTCGCTGAAAGGCAATCCTGTTTTCAACGCCGTGATGGAGCAGCTCGGGCATTGGTTCTCGGGCCGCTACCGCCAGTTGCGCTCGGATTACGCCGTGACGTTACTCGAACGCGAGCCGATGCTGCGATTGCGTTTCAGCCCGCGCGCCGAAAGCGCTGCGGCCAAAGCCGTCAAGCATGTGACCGTCTCCTTTCGGGACGGGGGCGAATACATTCATGGCATCGCGATCGAAGACCTGTCCGGGGACACGACCGTACTGACGTTTTCGGATACGGTTGTGAACGAGCCGATTGCGCCGGAAACCTGGCGGGTCGGAGCGCGATAATGGCCGACAAATTCACAGCCGTTCATGTTTTTCTGCGCAAACGCAAGCGGCCTTTTTTCGCCGTCCTGCTCCTGGTCGTCGCGGCCGGGGGCGCGGGCCTGTTCGCCCTGCCGTTCGACACCAGCCTGCTGGTCATGTTGCCCGACACCGGCCCGGTCCGCCGCGCCATGGAATTTCTTCAGGAAGCCGAGTTCTCCGACAAGGTGGCTTTATCCTTCGCGAACGACGATCCGCACGCCGATCGCGAAACGTTTTTGGCGCGTGTCGCCGGCGTTGTCGGCGGGATCGACTCCCCGTGGCTGCGCCCGATTCCCCTGGAGATGACGCAGGCAGACGCCTTGGACCAGTTCGGCTTCTTCCTAAGGCAGGCGCCGTCCATTCTCGACGAGACGGATTTGGCGCGGATCGCGAAACGCATGGAGCCCGACGCCCTTGACGCTATTGTGCGAGACCGCTATCTCCAGTTGCTGAAACCGGAAGGCGGGTTCATGGCGTCGGCCATACGCCGGGATCCGCTTGACATTCACAGTCTGATTATCGAGCGAATGCAGCGCGTCCTGACGACGTTCGCCTACGGCGCCACGCTGGAACAGGGCTTGTTCGTCAGCGCCGACGGCCGCCATGCGATGCGGGTTTTCGAAACGCCCGCGTCCATGACCGACGCGGACGATTCGGCCGCGCTGGTGGCCGAGCTCGACCGCATCCTGGCCGCGATTCCGGCCGGCATGCGGGTCGACGCCGTGTGCGGCCACAAGCATACGGTCGGCAACCGAATGGCCATCGAATCGGACATTCGCCGCATGCTGCTGATCGCATCGCTAGCGTTCGTTTTGCTGTTTCTGTTCTGTTTTCGCGATCCGGCGGCGCTATGGATATTTATGATCCCGCTGGGTTCGGTCGTTCTGGCGCTGCATGCCGTCGGTTGGGCGCTGGGGACGCTTTCGACCCTGGTTGTCGGGTTGGGTTCGGTTGTGGCCGGCATTGCGGTCGATTACGGCATACACGTGTTCGTCGCCGTCAAGCGCGGCGACGATCCCGCGGAATCCGCGCGAGCCGTGGCCAAGCCCGTATGTTTCGGAGCCCTGACCACCTTGAGCGTGTTTGTCGCCTTTCTCTTTTCGCAGGTTGAAGGCTATCGGCAACTGGGCTGGTTTTCAGGAACGAGCATTGTTATCGCGCTGGGCTTGGCTCTGTTCGCGTTGCCTTTGGCGATTCGATCCGGCTACCGCGCGCCGTTCGTGTCGGCGCCCTCGCTGTTCGCAAGCGTCTGGCGTCGCGTTCGCGGCCGGACACGTCTGGTCGGGCGCAGCCCTTCGCATGATGACGCCGTCCCCCGCGACCTTGCGTGTCCGCCCGTAGCCCTTGGGCGAAGGCGGGCGTCGCGGGAACGGGAGATTGGTGTGGAAAGGCACGTCTTTCCACTCCAATTTCAGGCCCCTGCCGCGCAAGGCGGCAGGGGGCCACGCCAAAACGGGAATCGCCGGGGCGGGCGCCGGTCGGCGGTTGCCGTACGGCTGGTTTATGCGGCGTTGATGGCGGTCGCGCTGTTCTGGGCGCGCAACATTGAGTTCGACAGCGACCTGAAGGCGCTCGACGGCGCCGGCGAACAGGTTCTGCGCGCCGAAAGCCGGTTTCGGGAGATATGGACGCCCGACGGAAGCGGTCAGGCGTTCCTGACCGTTACGGCCGACGATTACGCCGCCGCCGAGGCGTTGAATCAGACGCTGGCCGCCGAGGCCAGGCGTCGGCTCGGCGACGACGCCGTGCTGAACTGGGCGTCCATTTGGCCGGCTCCCGAACAGCGTCGCGCTA
>SLMC01000264.1 GCA_007133745.1 Kiritimatiellia bacterium | reverse complement strand
TGTGCTTAACGCGTATTTCACGTCCGGATAGCCTTCGACCACGCGCTCGATCTCGCGCAACGCGGCATCGGTCTTTTCGATCGGCGTGCCTTCGGGAAAACGAACGGAGACGGTGGCGTTCGAGGGTTCGACATCGGGAAACAGTTCCTGTTCGCCGCCCCAGCGCTCGAACAGCAGAAAGGTCAGAACGAACATGGAAAAACCCAGCGCGAGAATGAGCCAGCGCCGGGTCAAAGCCCGTCGCAACACGCGTTCATAGCCATCGGCGATCGCATCGAAGAAATGGCGGCCTTCCCGTTTGCGGACGGGCGGACGCCGAATAGCCAGCGAGCAAATCGCAGGATTGATCACCAACGCCACGAACAGGGAACAGGTCAGCACCACCATCAGCGTTCGCGGCATAAAGCCCATGAACTGCCCGGTGATGCCCGCCCAGAACAGCAAAGGCGAAAAAGCGGCCAGCGTTGTCAGCGTCGAGGTCACCACCGGCCACGCCACCTGGCCCGCCCCCAATCGCGCGGCTTCGGACCGGGCCAACCCTTCTTCGGCATGACGCCGATAGATGTTCTCCACAATGACAATGGCATTGTCCACCAGCATGCCCACGGCGATGACCAGACTGAACAGCACGATCATGTTCAGGGTCACGCCCATCAGTCGCATTACGGCGAAGGAGAGCAGCATCGAGAACGGTATGGCCAGCGCGACCAGCGTCGCGTTGCGGAACCCCAAAAACATCATCAGCACAAAAATCACCAGCAGAAATCCGGTCACGATGTTGTTCTCGAGTTCTTTGAGCATCATGCGGATGTAATGCGCGAAATCCATGGTGACTTCAATGCCGATACCCGGCGGAAAATCGTAGTCATCGGTCAGCGCCATGATACTGTCCACGATCCGCACCGTATTCCCGCCCGAACGTTTCTTGATTTGAAGCGAGATGCAGGGCGTGCCGTTGATCCGCGAGATGGAGGTCGTGTCTTTGAAGGTATCGGATACCGTCGCCACGTCGGACAGATAGATCATGCGCCCGTCGCCGCGATGCTGCACAACCAGTTGCTCCAGCTCGAACGGCATAACGAACTCGCCCGGCGCCCGAATCTGAATGGTGGACTCCTGCTGCTCAAGATTGCCGGCCGAGACCGTGCGATTCTCCTGACGAATGCGATGGGCGATATGGGCCATCGATATCCCGAACGCCTGGGCGCGAACCGCATCCACCTCGACGCGAATTTCGCGCTCCAAAGCGCCGACCAGCTCGATTTCGCGAATGCCGGCCAGATTTTCGATCCGTTCCTTTAAGTCTTCCGCCACGAATTTCAGCCGCTGCAAATCCGTCTCTCCGGATACCGCCAGCATCAGAATCGGAAAATCGGCGCCGAAATTAATGGACCGCGCCATCGGCTCGTCCAAATCGTTCGGCAAATCGGGCTGGGCCAGGGAAATCTTGTCCTTGACCTTTTGCAAGGCGGAATCCATGTCCTCGCGATCGGTAAATTCCACGACAATCGTCGCCAGCCCCTCGGCCGAAGTCGAGGTCAGCGTCTTGACATGGTCCAAGTCCTTGAGTTGCTTTTCGAGGGGAACGGTAACCAGATTCTCCATCTCTTCGGGCGACACGCCCCGGTAGGCGGCTGTGACGAAAACGTAGGGAATGGTCAGATCCGGCATGCCTTCGCGCGGCAAAACCACATAGGCGATGCTGCCGAACAGAATCATCACGATCAGAAAAACGAATACCGCCGTTCGCTGACGCACTGCGTAATGGGTCAAGAGCATAGTTGCCTCGTTAGCAGGAACGATGGAATGATGGAATGTCGGAATAATGGAATGATGGAAACCTATGAAAGCCAAAGGTCGGCCATCTGTCTTGCGTCCGCCTTACGCACAGTGCGTTGCTAAATTTCGTACAGGGGCAAACTCCGTTTCGGCTTGCTGTCATTGTTCCAACGTTCCACAGTTCCATTATTCCAACACTCCAGTATTTCATCATTCCTTGATCACTGTTCACTGTTCCCGTCATCCGCGTCGGGCTGGACGACGCGAACCGGCGTGCCGTCCAGTACGGAGCGGTTGCCTTCCAGAATCACGTCGTCCCCGACAGAAACACCCTCGCGGATCAAGGCTTCCGAGCCTAGAAAAGCGCCGATCCTGACAATACGCCGGATCGCGCGGCCGTCCTCGACCACGAACACAACGGTTTCGCCTTTCGTCGGCACGACCGCCTGCTGCGGCAGAATCACCGCGTCGGTCAATCGGCCTCGCACATAATCGACCCGTGCAATCATACCCGGCCGAATCAGGCCTTCGGCATTGTCGGCCTCCATCTCCACGCGAAAGGCGTTGTTCGCCGGGCTTCCCGTCATGGCGACGAAACGGACGGTTCCGGCAAATTCTCGATCCGGCACGGAATCGAGGCGGAACCGATGCGTATCCCCGAGCCGAACGGACAGCACGTCGCGCTCGGGCACATCGAAACAGACTTTGACGCGGGAGACATCGACGATGCGGAAAACTGGCTGGCCGGGCTGCACATATTCCCCTGCCGACACACGCCGCTCCTCGATGACGCCTTGGATCGGAGCGGCAAGGACGCATTGCTGCCATTGCACGCGCGCTTCGTCCAGGGCAATCCCGGCCAGTGCGGCCCGTGTTTCCATCGCATCGAAATCGCTCGCGGACACCGCGCCCGAGTCGCGCAGTTCGGTCAGGCGCTCCAAATCCCGTTTCGCGTCGAGCGTCTGCCGTTCCGCCCGCTTGAAGGCCGCCAAACGCAACCGGTCGTCCAACCGCAACAATTCGGCGCCGGCCGCCATGGTTTGGCCTTCGTCGGCCGGAACCGCCATCACGCGCCCGCCCTGCTCCACCGACACCTGGACATCCGACCAGGCCTCGACCCGACCGGGAAACTTCACGATATCGTCCATGTCTTTCGACACAACTCTAAAGGTCGTCACCGCCACGTTCTGCTCGACGGGCGGCTCGGGGTCCGGCTGCTTGGGCCGAAACACGGCCAACAACACCGCAGCCAACACGAACAGCGCCACTGCGCCGGCCAAAACGATTCTGTCTGTTGAAAACCGTTTGTTCATATCATCCCCCAAGGCGGCGGAGCCGCACCCTAAGTCATCAGTGATCAGTCATCAGTAATCGGTAATCGGTAATCAGGTCACGCCCTGGTCTCTGTTTGTCACCTCTTTACCAGCAATTCGCATTGTGACACCGTCCCCCGCGACCTTGCGTCGCGGGAACGGGAGATTACAGCCGCAAAGAGGCACAAGAAGCGCAAAACCTTCTTCCCTTGCGCTTTTTGCGGTGACCATCTTCACGGCCAACCGTTTACTTTCCCAACAGGCATCTCCCGTCCGCCTTTCCAGACCTGATGACGCGATGACCTGATGACCCGCAGACACGGCCTACTGTTTGCGTTCTTTCCGCCTTCGTTCCCTTCTGTTCAAAAAGTTCTTTTCAAGACATCCGGCAAGGTCGGAAGCGCCTGTTTTTTTCAAGGGTGAAACACGCGCATGATCGCGTTCATTCCGCTTGCCCGCTGGCATGCCGCAGGGCGGTGACGGCATGGGCATGATCGCGCAAGGCGCCCAGCCAGTGCAGTCGCGCCGTCATCAGCGCCACATTGACTTCGGCCAGTTCCAGCCGCGTAATCATGCCTGTCCGGTAGCGCGTAGCGGCGATCGCCATGCTCTTTTCGGCCAGCCCCACGGTCTCGCGCATGGCGGCCACCGATGCGGCAGCCTGCCGCATCGCCAGATGCGCCTGCCGCACCTCCAGCGCCACCCGGCGCCGCAAGGCTTCAATATCCTCGCGTGTCTTGTCGCGTTCCAGTTCCTTTTCCCGGACCCGGCCGCGCCGCAAGCCGCCGTCCAGCCAGCTCCACTGCGCCCGAACCGTGGCGCTCCAGCGCCACTCGAGATCGGAATCGCCGCCGAAATCGAAGGGCGAACGCTGCGCGCCGTACTGGGCCGAGACATGCACCGACGGCTTGTAGAGACTTTTTTCGGCGCGAATATCCGTCTCGCGCAATGCCAGACCCCGCCTCGCAATGCGTAGCTCCGACCGCTCCTGCCAGGCCCGCTTCACGTGACCATCCACATCGCCTTCGAACGGCTCGAAGCTCAGTTCGCCGCGGATATCGAAATCGCTATCGGCCAAGTTGAGCACATCGCCGAACGCCGCCTTGGCCACGGCCAACCGATTGCTGGCCTGAATCAGACCCGGCAACGCGTTGGCCCATTGCACGCGCGCGTTCAGCACATCGAATTCCGACGCCAAATCCTGTGCGTATCGGGCTTCCGTCTGCTCCAGAGCATCGCGCCATTGACGCGCGGCCTGCGCATTGACGGCCACAGCCTCGTCCAAATAAAGCAAATCGGTCAACC
>SLMC01000181.1 GCA_007133745.1 Kiritimatiellia bacterium | reverse complement strand
CGCAGCTTTGCAATCCGCCCAAGGACTCGAATCCCAGCGTCCGCTCGTAGTATTTCAGATGGCGCGGATGCACTTCTATCACGAAGTCCGTGAAGCGACGTATTCGACGGGCGTAGATGAAAATCAGATTGAACAGGCGAACCAGTACATCGCGCGTCACCGCGCCATCCTTGCGCAGCGCCAGCCGCGTGACTTCCGCCATGGATCGGTTTTCCGAACGCATACGTTCTGTTTCCAGCCAGTAAATTTCGTCGCAGGGCAGGCCTTTGTCCGAATCGAAGACCAGCGAGACCGTGCCCTGGATTTGTCCGTCCATGTCCTCGGCCAGCAGCGTAAACGTTTCCGGGCCGGCATCGTGAGGCGAAAGCACCATGCCCTCGTCGCCATCGGCCAGCGCCACGCCGCTGTAGATTTCATGCGCGAACCGGTAGGCCCGCTCGCGATCCCAACGGCTCGATGCCACCCGAAATCGGAATTTCAGGCCCGGTTTCGTCCAGCTTTCGATTGTCAACCCCTTATCCTGAAGAACGGGCTTTTCGGTTGCCATCGCCATGGGGGCCGGGTTTTTTCGGGTCGTTTGAGATAGGGTGTTCATAGCTTGCCTCGCAGCATTGTTTCGCATTCGATTTCCAACGCTAGTCTTGTATAACCAGCCCGCGAACAAAGCTTTGCGCCATTTTTCGCATAAAATGCGCCCATGCGCCCGCAAACACGATTAATGCCAATGTCCCCAAGACTAGTGTGATCATGACAGATCCTTTCCTGGCAGGCGATACCCGCGCTTTGCCTATAAACCCAGCAAGCTCGTGAAATCTAAACAAGGAAAAGCGCAATTTTTTCGGGGTGTGTCCTGGAAATAGGTTGTGCAGGCCGTATTTGGCGGCCCAAAAGATTTTCAAAGGAGACACTTGAAATGCCAGGAGGAATCCGTTAGGTTTCTTTTTCGATGCGGTTTCTCAACGAGAGTACCGTATTGGACAAGAAAACGTCAGGTCAAGTTTGACAGAACGTCGGTGCGGCTCGGGTGGCGGAATGGCAGACGCGCTAGGTTGAGGGCCTAGTAGCCGTTAAGGCTGTGCAGGTTCGACTCCTGTCCCGAGCACCATTATTCCATGGGATGACAGTGAACCGTTTATGTAAAGTGTTCGGCAACCTGACACCTGAAACCTGACACCCGAAACCTGACACCCGAAACCGTAAGCCATTCGGGTCAAGGGCGAGCGGGGTTTTCTCCGATCAGGAATTCGAATCCGGTCCCGGACTTCGCGTCATCCCGCCAAAGCGCACCCGATTTCATGGGGCGTGCCGCATCCGCGAATAGGGCTAGCCCGTCGAGTGTTTGCCGGATGGCTTGATCCGCGGGGAATCTGGCAACGTGGGCCATGAGACCGTACACTGCTTTGCTTCGTGCTGCGGCGGTGTGGGTGGCGTCGAAATCCATCCAGGCGAAGGCCGTTGTTTGGCGGCCTTCAACGGCGGCGCGCCAGGCGACGGGCGTGCTTTCGCTGCCGCGGGTCGACCCTGTCTCGGACAGTTTTTCCATGATGCTGCGATTGGCCGCAAAAAGCAACCAGTTGCCTGCAACCGCGAAGGTTGGCCGTTCGGAAGGGGTCAGTCTCAGAAACGCATCCGTGTTGACGCTTTCGACCACAATCAGGTTCTGGCCGCCTGTGCCGATTTCGTCTTTGGGAATCAGGCCCAGGCCCAGGCCGGCATTTAGGATGTCGAGTATGGAGACGACGATGCGCCGCCCTGTTTCCGGTTTGTCCAGATGCAGGCCCATGACGATACCGGGCGTGCGAAAGCCCAGGACGCGCCCGTCGTATTCGGGACGGCAGACGGAAACGAAGCATGGCGCCTGTTCGCCGGCCGCATCGGTCAGCAGGGCGCCTAGCATTTGCCATGCGGGGTGCGTGTTTTGCTGTAGCAAGAGCCGATTCGCATGGCCGAGCGGCAGAACAGTCAAGGCGGCCGGGCTGACGCCCAGAATGGTTTCCAGCGGCTTCAGAAAAGCAGGGTTGCCTGTATCGATGGGAGGCGGTTCGTCGGCGGACGGGCCGGGGGCGCGATCCGATTCGAATCCGATCCAGCCGGCAACGGAATGCGCGTCGAGCACGGTGACGGCAAACCGGACAGGGTGTGCGGGGTGGCGACGCGATTGGGGGGTCAAGGATCGTAGCCAGCCGCGGTCGGGCGCCGGATCGAGGTGAGCGTGAGGTTCTGTTCCCGTTTGCAGGCGCGCCAATTTATCGCGTAGCGCCTGCGCGGGTTCGGCGCCCCATTTTTTTCTTTCCGCCAGAACGCGTACGCCCTGCGGGTCTTTCGACCAGCAGGCCAGCAGCGCCCCGTCCACTAGGGCCAGAGACAGGGTTTTGCCTGTGCCGTCGTTTTCGTTCGCCATGCTCCAGCCGCGTTCGCCGCGTCCGAGATCGAGGGTATTATTTCCGTCAGCGCGGTTCCAGAACATGCTCCAGCGCATTTGATGGGCGAAAGATCCGACCCAGCTTGCCATGACCCAGTCGCCGTCGGAGCTTCCGTCGAAAAACGGGATGTAGGCCAGAACAGCGTGGCGTCCGGCCAGGCGTTGAATCCAATACGCCGTTTCAGGATCGTCCAGCGATCCGTCCAGAGATTGCCCGTGCATCGATGCTGTGAAAGCGACGAGATTGCGCACCAGCGGATTGCGGGCCAGTTCCGGCCATCGCGCGCCGAGATCCCTGTGTTCGACAATTACGGTGGCGTCCGGCGGAATCACGCTGTACAGCCGGTCAACGTGGAAGGGGAACCAGTTGATCCACCAGATCGAGCCGGCGACCGAGCCGGCGAGCAGTGTCCAAAACAGGATGCGCCGGACGAGCGAGTGCGGTTTCGGCGGAGCCGACGGACAGGGTCGCGTTTCGGCGGGAGTTGGGTCGTTATTTTTCATAGAGTTGTCCAAAGTCTTTTCCGTATTCGCCCTAATCTTTCGCCGTGTCGGGCCTGTTTCCCGTTTTGCCCAACTCGATATGCGTGTCCACCCATTCCCGCAGCAGGGCGCGGTATCCGGGCGCGATGTCGATGCCGCCGGCATTGTGCGAGCCCTGAAGCTCGATAAACGTTTTGGGCTCGTTGGCGGCTTCGAAAATGCGGCGGCCGTGCTCGAAAGGAATCATTTCGTCTTCCCGGCTGTGCGCCACGATCACAGGGCAGCGGATATGTTCCATGCGGGCGAGCGTGTCGTACGAGAAACGGGAGAGCAATCGGACGGGATAGATGGGGTAGATTTTGCGGGCCATGGCCGGAACGGATTCGAAGGCGGATTCCAGAACGAGCAGACCGGGCTCGCAGTGTTGAGCCAGCCAGGAGGCGACGCCGCAGCCCAGCGACCGGCCGAACACAACGATGCGGTTTGACGGGACGCTCCGAGTCAGGGTCAGATGTTCCCAGGCCGCCAGGGCCGAAAGATACGTTTCGTTTTCTCCCGGCTTGCCTTCGCTTTCGCCATAGCCGTGATAATCGAAAATCAACACGTCGAGGCCGAGCGAGACAAAGGTGCGAAGGGTGTTCAGGCGATCCCCGATATTGCCGGCGTTGCCGTGGCAGAAAAGAACGACCGGCCGGTTTTCGGCGTTCGCTCCGGCGGGGGCCTGGACGAACCATGCGGCGATGGTCGCGCCGTCTTCGGCTTTCAGGCGCACGTCCTCGTAGGCCAAGCCGATGGCGGCCGGCGTTTGACGGACGGTCCGGGCCGGAAAGTAGATGTAGGCGCTTTGTCGAAAGTACAGCAGCAGCCCCACCAGTACGTATACGACTGCGATCGCGGCAACGATTTTTAAAACAGCATGTCCCATAAAACGCACTATGGCGGGTATGCCGGGTCAATTCAATCCAAATGTTGCGAAAAACGAATTGCGGCAAGACGGGGGCTCGTCATCTTTGCCGAGAACTACAACGAAGACAACATGTGCCAAATCATTTTAATTTCTGCGCGAACCTTAAGGTCGTTTCAAGGGAATGAACAACAGGTCGAGCCGGATTCCTTCGGCATCCCGTTCGTAGCGGAAGAAGCGATAGAGAAAGGTGATTCTTTTGAATTCGTCTCCTTTTCGGTTGTATACGATAAACGGAAATGCTTCTACGCTGACGCCATCGTCCTCTTGCTCTCTGCGCCACAGATACCAGAGGACGCTTGTCAGAGCAGTTTCCCGTTTGAGTTCTGGCTTCGAAACTGTCGGCTTGATTTCTCGCTGGTGCCGGAACAGGAACAGCAGGAAAGAGCCCTTGACGTCTTCGGCGCCGAGCGAGGGCGTTTCGTTGCGGGCATAGCTCCAGAGCGGGAAGAATCCGTTTTGGCGGATGCGGGTTTCGATGTCGCCGCGGGCGCGGGTTTGGTTCTTGTACCAGCAAGCCGGCAGCGACCAGAAGCTTTTTCCGTACAGTGCGTGTCGTCGACTGTCCGTTTCGGATTCCGGCGCCACGTGGTTCCGGTATCCGTACAGCGGGAAGAGCCCGGACGAGCGGCGGGCGCCGTCGCGCTGGTAGCCGCCCCACAGCACCTTGAGATTCATGGCGTCGCGCTGTTTGTCGCGCGTATAGGAATAGATCGGGAAAAGCCAGCTTCCGGCATCGAGACCGGTTCGAATGCCGAACAGCGGGGTCAATGGATAGACGAATCCGCGGTCGCCTTCCTTGTTCCATCCGGCGATCGGCGTATAGACGACCTTTTTGCCCCTGTGCATGTACAGCGGCAATAGATGTCCGCTCGGCGCCCGGGTCGGATGGCCCCATGCGTTGTAGAACAGGCCCAGCAGCGCGGCGACTTCCTTTTCGTTGCCGTGATTCCAGTATCCGCCTAGGACAGGCGGGATCAGCCAGGACTCGGCCCCGTTCTCTTTCCGCCTGGACACAAGAAGAGACAGGAATGTGCCGGTGTTCGGGTTTCGGTAATAGAGGGGGAAGACATGATGGGTTCCGGCCTGCTCGCCCCAGGAGAAATGGGCGAGCGGCCCGAGCAGCCACAGGTCCTTGCGGCGGTTCGAGGTTGTCAGCCAGGACAGCGCCGGCGGAATTAGCGTCGTGCGCGAGGCGTCGCTGTTTTTCCAGCGTGCGACCGGCAGGGACACGAATGTTTTGCTTTCCGGGTTGCGGTAGTAGAGAGGGAACACGTGGTGCGAGCCGCGCTCCTGGCCCCAACTGAAATGCGCCAGCGGACCGAGCGCCCACAAGTCGCGGCGCTTGTCCGAGGCGGTCAGCCAGGAGAGGGCCGGCGGAATCAGCGTTGTGCGCGAACCGTCCCGGTTTTTCCAGCGAGTTGCGGGCAGGGACGCGAACGTGCCGGTGTTCGGATTGCGGTAGTAGATCGGGAACACGTGATGGGGTCCGGCCTGTTCGCCCCAGGAGAAATGGGCGAGCGGACCGAGCGCCCACAGGTCCTTGCGGCGGTTCGAGGCGGTCAACCACGAGAGGGCGGGCGGAACGAGCGTGGTGCGGCCTCCGTCGGCATGCGGCCAAGTGACGGTTGCCGGAGAGACAAATGTTTTGTCGCGGCCGTCCCAGTAATAGAACGGCAAGAGGTGATGCGCGCTGCCCTGCGCGTCCCTGTTCCAATGAAAGAACGGCGCGAGAACCCATGCGCGTGCGCTGTCCGATCCGCGCGAACCCCAGCTTGCCAGCGGATACAGCAGCCAGCGTCGACCGTCGGCCCGCCGTTGCGTTCCGCCCAGCAGCGTGGCGGTCAGTGCGCCTTTGTCCGATACGTGGCGATAGTAGAACGGCAGGACCGTGTGCCAGCGTTCGTTCGATTTGGCGGCCGAGCCCCAAGCGGCCAGCGGCGTAAGCGTGCGCTGCCGACGTTCGTTGCCCGAATGCCAGTAGAGCAGGGGAACCGTTCGCCAGGCGTCGCCGGCCGATGTTGCGCCGGACATCCATAACGGGGAGACGAAACGGCGTCCGTCCGCGTTTTCGGAACGGTAGAAGAAGGGGAGCACATGGCTGGAGCGTGCCGTTTCCGACCAGCGCGCATGCGCCAGCGGACCGAGCGCGTAAACGGCG
Organism: Kiritimatiellia bacterium; assembly: GCA_007133745.1. Classification (GTDB taxonomy): domain Bacteria; phylum Verrucomicrobiota; class Kiritimatiellia; order UBA8416; family SLMC01; genus SLMC01. Next base: position 9,821 of record SLMC01000181.1, on the reverse strand, counting down.
CCGCGTTTCTCGCCCCAGTGACCGCCCGAGAGGAGCGGGACCGCCATCCACTGTCCGCCGTCGCCTTCGCGGCGCCAGCCGCCCAGCAGACTGATCAGGCTTGACCGGTCCTCGTCGTAAGTCGAGATGAAGAAGGGGATCAGGTAGCGCCAGCCGGAAGCATCGCTTTTGCGGGTTCCGTGTCCGTAAAGCAGCGACGCCCAATGCGAACGGTCGGCGTGTTTCGCGGCGGAATAGACCGGAAACAGATGGTGTCGGCGCCCGTCTTCGGACCAGCGGGCATGCGCCAGCGGGCCGAGAATGAAAATGCGGCCGCCGCGATGTTCGTCGTGGTAGCCGCCGGACAGGAGCGGGGTGAAGAACCATGAAGCATCAGGGCCGTCCTTCCTGAACCCGCCCAGCAGCGTGCCGAACGTGCGTTCCTCCCCGAATCGGGCCGTGAAATACAAGGGCAGGACGCCGTGCCAGCGGTCGCCGGATTTGGTCCAGCCCGCCGCCGCGATCGGGGAGAGGACATGCTTTTCCGAAGGAAGGCTTGTGTAGATGTAGATCGGGAACAGCGTTTGAAAGCGTTCGTTCGCGTGCGCGTCATGCCAGTCGTGGCCGAACGGCCAGGCGACGAAGCGGTAGTGTTTCTTGGCGGTCGTGTCGCGATAGCTGCCCAGCAGGGGCCACGCGCGCCAACCGGTGCGCGATTCCCGGTTCTTGAAATGCAGGAGCGGCCAGAGCACGTGGGTGTTATGGCCTTGCGCGTCGCGCTCGACATGCCATAACGGGATCATCGTGCTGGATCCGCCCTGGGCGCCGAACGGTTCGCCCCGATGCCAGTAGAGCGGGAAGACCGTGGCTGTTTTCTCGCCCCAGAATACGGGGAAGACGCGGTAGCGCTTGCGATGCGGGTCGAACCGGGCGATCGGCCACAGCACGTTATAGACGGGACGCTGGTCCTTGAGTCCGTACACGGACATGAGCGGACGAATGGCCAGCCAATCGTCCGTTTTCTCGAAAACGGGCCATAGTATACGCAGGTCGGGCTTATGGTAGTAGAACAAGGGCCAGATGTTGATCGGTTCCTCTCTGGAACCCGGGCGCGCTGTTCCGCCACCCGTGTAGAAAGGAGCGCCTTTCATGTGCGGGCTGGCGCATCCGGTCGCCAGCAGACCGAGCGCAAACCCTGTGATGCCAAGCCGGAAAAACGCGAAACGTATTCTGTTCATGGCGGACTTCCTTTCGTCCAATGCTGTTGTTATGGATGGAAAATGTTATTTTGGAGGGGTATTCCGTTGTCGCGAAAATCGGCTTCGACGCCGTTCCCGATAGGTTCGGAATCTCCGGCCCAGCCACAGCGAGGCGGGATAGCAGAGGGCTGCGGCCGCCAGTCCGGCGATCAGCCCGCCCGCTACCAGAGAAAGAACGATATGCGATCCGAGATTCGCTACTCCATTTAGAAATTCCCGGACATCTCTGGAAGGGCCGGTCAAATTTTGCAGCAGATCGAGCAGGCGTTGGGATATGAGACTCGAAGTCGGCTGACCGACGAATGCCGAGCCGAGCCGATAGGTGAATAGAAACAGGGGGGGCATTGTCAATGGGTTGGAAACCCACGTGGCCAGGATCGCCGCGGGGCGGTTGGCTTTCAGGGCGGTAGCCAGAATGGCGGCCGCAATCATTTGAAAGCCGAAGACGGGGAGAAACGCGATGCAGACGCCAACGGCTGCACCTCGGGCAATAGCTTCCGGAGAGTTTCGCAGCGTCACGATCGTTCGCAGAAAGCGACTGCGCCAGTTTCGGTCCAGCCTATTCATTTCGTCCGTTTCGCTCCGCTCTCGCAAGCTTGATGTGCCGCATCCGACAAGAGATGTCCACCATAATCCATGTCATATAATTTTAAGGGGTCGAAGTCAAGCGGTGGAGGCGAGTGGCCTTCTGTTCAAAAACTTTTGCTGGAACACTCGGTAACAACGAAGCGCAAAAGAAAAGGGACGCGCGATGGTCCGACTCGAATGTCGGCGCGCGACCCCATGTCTAGGAGTCTGAACCGAGCTCGAGCCTGTCCGAAAAGGTATTGCCTCTGCAGGTTGTCATCCCGAGCTTGCGAGAGATCTCGCCTGCCTGCCGTCAGGCAGGGCGGAACGCCGCGAAACAAAGGGTTTTCGCGAAGCGAGATTCCTCGCAAGCTCGGAATGACAGAGAGTGGCAGACCCTTTTCGGATGCCGTCGAGCTAGGCGCTAGGGGTTGGGGGGTAGTGGCTAACACACAAGGCGGGCTGTGGCCCGCAACCCAAGTGTGTGGGTCTGTGGGTTTGGACGTGTGTGAGTTTTCACCCGCACACTACCGCGCCCACACACTCACAAACAATCGCGCCGCCGAATGCGGCGGGCCGCTGGGCAATGCGGCTTACCACATATCGTCGCCGCCCATATCGCCTTCCGCATCGTTATCGGCTGCGGGTGCGTCGCCGTCCATGGCCTTGACGCTCGTCACGCTTACAAGAGTGACGGACTGTTTCCCGCCGCGTTCGGTGGTACGGCCCTTGCCTTCGATGACGACCTGTTGGTCCACGAAGTCTTCGAGATCAATGACGGCGGGCGCCTGCTCGCCCTTTTTGGCCCTGGGTTTTCTGGGCTGGGGAACCCTGATTTTGGCGCCGTTCGCATCGGTCAAGGTGTAGGTAACCGTCACTTTGTCGTCCTTGCCGGTTCTTTCCGTTTTGGACAGCGTACCTGTCAAGGTCAATTCCTCCAGCGGCGGGGGCGCTTTCTTTGCCGGTTTTTTCTTGGCGCCGCCTCCGTCCCCGTCATCATCATCCATGCCGATGGCCCATCCTGAAAAAATCAGCATGGCTGCCATAAAAACGCAAAACAACCCGAACTTGTCTTTTCTCATGTTTGTCTCCCGGACTTACTCAATGTCGCTTTAGGCGTTGAATCGATAGTTTTGACACTGTTTGGCAATCTCTTCTGAACACCTCCCTTCACAGTTGAATGCGTATTCTTACCGCTTGATGCATGTTTCGCCCGCTTGATAGGGCGGATAGCGCCGATCGAACGCGATGGCGTGTTCGATCGGCGGCAAAGCAGGCCCCTTCTTCTTGCGGGCGGTCTTTTTGACGAGACGTTTCTTGGGCATAACGCAAGGCGGGCTAACGCCCGCATCCAAATCGGCAAATTTCATAAACTGACCGCGCGGATCTATATTGCATATCCCGTTCCAAAGCGCGGCTGAATGGCGAAATAGTTGCAAGTGATAGGATATTAAGAGTTTAAGGACTCGGCTTTCATGCCGTAAAGGCGGGGAAAATGGCGAGAGAGGAATCTGGAGCGCCGATATTAAAAAAATCGGAACAAAAGGTTCCGAGTTCGCGAGAAAGAATTAGAATCGAGGAAGCCACCCGCACAGTTGGGTTGCGGGTGTCAGCCCGCCTTGTGGCGGAGTCGGTTAGCGCTTATAATCTTCCTTGCGCAAGCGCAGGCGTTTCATTTTGTCGAAGAGCGCGCGCGGTTGGATACCCGCCTTTTGGGATGTGGCGCGAATGTTTCCGCTGGTTTGACGCAAATGATGTTCCAAATAGGCTTGTTCGAACGCTTGCAACAGAAGGTGTCGGGCCTTTTTCAATGGAAGTTCGGGTCGGAAAGGGAAATCGAGGTGCGGCTGGCCAAGTCTTTGGCGGTAGTTGTCGGCTCCCTGAAGCGGATTGCCGATGGTTTGGGGCAAATCCTGCAGGGTGATGGTTTCGCTCTCGCTCAGAATGGCGCCCCGTTCGATCACGTTAATCAGCTCGCGGACATTGCCTGGCCAGGCGTAGCGAATCAGCGCGTCCAAGGCGTCGGGCGCGATGCCGCCGACATATTTTCCGATACGGGACGAGAAGACGCGAATATAGTTGTCGACGAGTTCCGGAATGTCTTCTTTGCGCTCGCGCAAGGGCGGGACGGTTAGAGTGACGACGCTGAGCCGGTAGAACAGGTCTTTGCGGAACGTTCCGTTTTCCATGTCCTTTTCTATGGGCCGATTGGTGGCGGCCATGATGCGCACGTCGACTTTGATCGGGTGTTCGCCGCCCACGCGCTGGATTTCGCGATTTTGGAGCACACGCAGCAACTTGACTTGAAGATGGGGCCGGAGTTCTCCGATTTCATCCAGGAACACCGTGCCGTTATGGGCCATCTCGAACCATCCGCGCCGGGAGCGCGTGGCGCCGGTGAACGCGCCGCGTTCGTGTCCGAACAACTCGCTTTCGAGCAGCGATTCCGGCAGCGCGCCGCAGTTCACCGCGATGAAAGGGCCCTGGGAACGTTTGCCCTCCGCATGAATGGCTCGCGCAAGATGTTCCTTGCCCACCCCTGTTTCTCCCAGAATAAACAGGGAAACATCGCTTTGAACCACGCGCATGACGACATTCATGAAGGTATGCATGGAAGGGCTTTTCGAAACAAAGTCCGTGAATCTCGGATCCGCTCCGGTTATGCGCTTGGCCGTTATGGATTCCTGAAGGATTTTCGCGCGCTTTTCGAGCAGAGCCGAAAGAGCCTGTTTGAGCACGTCGCGGGAAAGGCCCCGAGTCAGAACGGCATCGCAGCCCGCCGCAAGCAAGACGGCCTCCGTTTTCGCATCCGGCTGATCTTGAACGACCACCAGAACGGGGGCGTCGGGCAGTTCGCGCAGCACTTCCAGCCGCTGCGCCTCGCCGACGAGGTCTTGGCTTACCACGATCAAGTCGCCGCTCTCGCTGGAGAGGTGTTCCCAGAGCCGACGACCTGTATTCAGGCTTTCCACAAGCGTGTCGGACTGATCGAAAAGGGTTCGCAATTCATTCCGGAACCGTTTGTCGCTGACGGCCAAAATTACTCGGTGAATCATGGTGCACCATCCTGTGCAATGTGTCGTTTAGCGTTCTGAAACATAGTTTATTCGGATACAATCGACAATACCAAAATTATTTGGTTTTCGTCGCTTGACACGGCGCAAGGGTTGCAATAGTGTTTAAAAGATCGTGTGCCGTCGGGTGGCGGGCGAAAGCAGTGGTCATTAACGGGGTTAACAGTAGGGGGTACGGCATGAAAAAAGCGTTGCGGAACGGGGCGGTATGTGTGGCGGTGTCGATGTTGGCCTGGGGGTGCATCGGCGTGCATGGCACGATTCGAGTGGAGCATGTTTACGAGGGCGGGGCCCCGGAGGCTGGCGTTCCTGCGGTGGCGGTCGTTACGCCTCAGGTTGTTGCCGAGACGCCGCCGCCAGCAGCTCCTGAAAAGCCTGCGGTTGCCGTTGCGCCGGCCGAGCCGGTTGCTCCGGCGCCGGCTGTTCGCAAGTCCGACCGGATCGAACTGGAGGTGGCGCGCGATGCGCGGGTCATGCACCATTCTTCCGTGCGAAACAGCACGTCCGGGGGAAGTGCGGCACGGCTGCGCGCGCGGAACATCGACCGGGGATCGGCCGAGATTTTTCTGCTGGATTTCGATCGAGCTGCTTTGCGGGCGTTCGTCAAGAAATATGAGGGACAAAGTTTTTCGGGGAAGCTGGTATTGGATGTGCGCGAGGTGCAAAACGGACCGGGCGAAGTGGAAGCGTGCATTGTGGAATCGACCGAAAACTGGTCTGAGCGCAATCTGTCGGCCGTGGCTCCGCAGCCTGGGAAGAAATGGACGTCTCCCGACGGGACCGAGCATGAGTTGCTTAAGGACCTTCTGTATGCGGACGGCGTTATTAAAGCCGTGCTGAACAGCCATACGGTGACCGTAAACGATGGAGATGCGGGCAGCAAAGCCGAAATGACTTTGGACGAAAAATTCATTCGGCACTATGCGACGGCCCCGCATGTTCGCGGCATGGGCCTGTTTACCCGTAACGAACGATGTGTCGCGGACTTCTACGGCCGGGCGCAACGTCAAAAGGGCGCTGTCCTGATTGTGGAAACGAAGTAAAAAGCAAGACATTGGAGGCGTGATTGTTTGTAAGTGTGTGGGTGGGTGCGTGAGTGTGCGGGTGAAAACTCGCACACTCCCAAATCCGCATGCCCACACGCTTTTGATTCAATACCATCCCATAGCGTATGGAATTATGGGATTATGGAAAAGTGGAAGATTGGAATGTTGGAAGGCTTTGACAGCCAGTGGACGGCGCTTTGTCTTTCTTCTGCCATTCGCGCAGTGCGTTGCAGCATTTTCGACAGAGGCAATCACCGCTTCGCCTTGCTATCATTATTCCAACATTCCCCCATTCCATTATCCCACGGGATGAGAGCGCTTTGAGAACGCGGTTGTTTCCTGGCGACGCTGTGGCTATGTCCGATAGTTGGGCGCTTCCTTGATGATTTTGACGTCGTGCGGATGGGCTTCGCTGACGCCGGCCGGGGAGACGCGCACGAAGCGGGCGTGCTGCCGCAGATCCGGCAGGGTTCGGCATCCGCAGTATCCGAGCGTCGCGCGCAATCCGCCCGCATACTGATTCATCACCTTTTCGACCGTGCCCGCGTAGGGCACAATGCCTTCGATGCCCTGGGGCACGAGATCGTTCAGGCGTGTTTTATCCTGGCCATACCGTTCGCGGCTTCCGGGCGCCTGTTGCAGCGCGGCGAGGCTGCCCATCCCGCGATAGACGACGTATTGTCGGCCCTCGTGCAGAATTTTTTCGCCGGGGCTTTCCTCGGTTCCGGCCAGGATGGAGCCCAGCATGACCGTATCGGCGCCGACCGCCAGCGCCTTGGGCACGTCGCCTGAATGGCGAATGCCGCCGTCGGCGATGACCGGGATGGTTCCTTGCAGCGCTTTGCTGCAATCGTACACGGCGCTGATTTGCGGGACGCCGACCCCGCAGACGACGCGCGTGGTGCAAATGGAGCCCGGCCCGATGCCGACCTTGACCGCGTGCGCGCCGGCGTCGCGCAAGGCGATTGCGCCTTCCCCTGTCGCGATGTTTCCGCCCACGATATCGATGTCGGGATAATGCTTGGCAATCCATTGCACCATGTCCAGAATGCCTTGCGAATGGCCGTGCGCGCTGTCCACCACGATCACGTCGACTTCCGCCTGGGCCAGCCGTTCCACGCGGGCGTGATCGTTTTGGCTTACGGCCGCCGCCACTCGCAACCGGTACTGCGCGTCGCGATTGTAGAAGGGATGGGCGTTTTCCACCAGTGTTTTCACGTCGGTTAGACTGTAGAGCCCCGTCAGCGCGCCTTGGGCGTCCACCAAAGGCAATTTGCCGATACGCTTGTTCATCATGATGTCGTACGCCTCTTTGAGCGTCGTGCCGGACGGGGCGGTGACGACTTGGCGTGTCATGAGCTTGTCGATGGTTTCTCCGCCCTGGGATGTCGAGGTGAACTTGATGTCGCGGGAGGTCAGGATTCCGGCCAGCTTGTCGTGTTCGTCCAGGACGGGATATCCGTTGAACTCGATGTCGCGGCGCCGTTTTTCCTGACGCACGGTTTCCAGCGTGTCCGCGACGCGAAAGACGATTGGATCCAGAATCAGGCCGTTCAGGTAATGCTTGACGGCGTGAACTTGCTTGACTTGCCGGGAAGCCGAAAGATTTTTGTGTATGACGCCGATGCCGCCGAGCCGGGCCATGGCAATGGCCATGGCCGCTTCCGTTACGGTATCCATGGCGGCGCTGGCGAAGGGCAGGCTGACCTGAATGCGGCTGGTCAAGCGGCTGTGCGTATCGGCTTCGTCCGGCAGGAAATCGGCGTAGCGCGTGACGAGCGACACGTCGTCGAACGTCAGTCCCTCGCAGGGAAAGTTTGCCATGAACGCGTCGATATGGGGGTTGTTCTTCATAGGAATGGCCTGTTCTCTTTCTGGATTTCAAGCGCTACGCATGAACCTTTACGACGGGCGCTCTTCTCGTTATACCTTTGCCAGTGAACTTCTACAGACTTTTCGTTTTCCGGTCAAGGGCAAAAAAACAGGTCTGTTTTCGTAAGCGCCGTTTTTTTAGGTTGCGGAGGAGGCGCCCCATACGCTAGGGTTCGAGTAGGTTTTGATAACAGGCGCGGGGCGCTTGCCGATGAAGGCGGGTTGGCTCCGCGCTCAACGCCGGTCCTGTTCATGGATAAGGAGACGCGGTTATGAGCGAAAACGTGTGCAAAGGGGATCATTCCGGACATTTGTGCGTATTGGTCAGCCAGAAGAAATTCGAGGAGATCAAGACGTTGGCGAGCCGGCCGAAGTTCATATGCTTCAATTGCGGACGCGTAGCCGATGCCGAAAGGAATCTTTGCAACCCGATGCCGCTGGAGGGGTAGCCGAGAAACCCCGTATGTCTTCATCTGTGCCAAATCGCCGTATTGGCAGCCTGAAGCTTCTCTGTTGGGCTTCCGATTTTTTCGCCTTGGCGGCGGCGTATTACATCACGCTGCTCATCCGTTTCCACAGCGACTGGGGCATTCGGCTGTTCGGCATGCTGAATCGGCTGCTGGGGGTGGGGCGCGGGGGCGCGTTGGCCGAGGACTACGAGCTTTTCTATGTGGCCAGCGCGCCACGCATTATTTTGGGCATGAGCGCTACGCTGAGCGTGCTCTATGCGCTGCGCGATCTTTATCCCGGCCGCCGATTTCTCCGGCCGCGCGCTATTGCCTGGGACGTGATGGCGGCCAACGTGACAGCGCTTCTTGTCTTTTACGCCTACTGGTACTTGCGGCGCAATGATTTTCATCCGCGCAGCTTGTTTCTTACGCTTATCCTGATCAATGCGGGGTTCTGTTTGCTGTTTCGTTCGCTGCTGACGCGCGGGCTGAACAGGCTCCGAAATACGAGGGACTTCGACGTTTGCGCCGCGTTGCTGGTCGGAACCGGCAAGGAGGCCGATACGATCGCCGCGCTGATCGAAGCCACCCGTCCGCACGGCATGCGTGTCGCGGCTCGGCTCCGTTTCGACGGCGACAAGCCGTTCGACCAGACGTTGCGCGCGATTCGGCGGCAGGCCTCGGATTGCCGCGCGGATGCGATCGTGTTGGCCGAGAAGACCCTTTCCATCGGGCAAATCATGCTTTTCCTCGAGATGACCGAAGCGTTGAAACTGCCTGCGCACGTGCTGTCGGACAAATTGGACGCGCTGGTCTGTCGGGCAGGCGTGGCCGCCGATCGCTTTTACGATTCGCCGCTGGTGTATTTTGAAGCGCCGCTGTCCGTCGGTCGAAGGGGTCATCGTCTGCGCCGGATTCCGGGGAGAATCGCGGCGGCCGTCATGCTGGTTGCGCTGTCGCCGCTGTTGCTGCTCATAGCGCTGTGCATCAGGCTGACCAGCCGGGGGTCGGCGCTGTTTGAGCAGGAACGCATCGGTGTCAATCGCGTGCCGTTCACCATGTACAAATTTCGCACCATGTTCGAGGCCGCCGCCGAATGTCAGGCGCAGGTCGAGGCGTTCAACGAATCGGACGGCGCTCTGTTCAAGATCAAGCGGGATCCGCGCGTAACGGCGGTTGGACGCGTCCTGCGGCGATTCAGTCTGGACGAGCTTCCGCAACTGATCAACGTGGCGCGGGGGGACATGGCGCTGATCGGGCCGCGTCCGCTGCCGCGGCGCGATTTCGAAAGCTATTACGAGGATTGGCACTATGGCCGGCATGCCGGCTTGCCGGGGCTCACCTGTCTGTGGCAGGTCTCCGGCCGAAGTCTGGTTCATTTTCAGGACATGTGCGTCATGGACATCTACTATCTCCGCAATCGCGACTGGATTCTCGACCTCAAAATCCTGTTGCGTACGGTTCACGCCGTTTTCTTCGCGCACGGCGCCTACTAGCGCCTTAATCACGCCGTTCGAAATTCAAAGAAAGATGATTGAACGCCAACCCTGAAAGGGTTATGCAACAGAGCCGGGG
>SLMC01000147.1 GCA_007133745.1 Kiritimatiellia bacterium | reverse complement strand
GCGCCACGTGCCTGAGATCCGAACAAAATGATCCGGTGCGCATGAGATCCAAGCCGATGGCGTACCTCTTGCGCGTATTCCAGCGCCACCGGCGGCTGAAGATCGTTGACTGTTTTCATGCTTTGCTCGCCTCGTCAGTTCGTTAATCTCGAAAGAAAGGAACATGCGGCACAACAGAGACAGTATGGCACAAATCGAAGTGACAATGCAAGCGTCGGCCGAAACATAATTGACCCGCCTTCTCGATTTTGAACAGCCGAAGCCCGTTCACCCTTTCAAAGCGTCCTGAACGAGGGCGTTCATGGTCGGCTCGTTCCGTTCGATTTCTTCGACCATCTTGAATTGAGTACGGGCGCGATCCAAGTTGTGCCCGGGCCGGTGAACCTTGAAGTAAACGTCGCCGGCCAAATAATCGGTCAGGAACCGGATGCCGATGGTGAAGGTGATCAATTTGCCGGCGAAGACCAGATGTTCGCGTTCGGCGTCCGTCAGGAATTCACGGGCCATGCCGCAATAGCCGCGCGCCAAGCCTTCGAAAATGACGATGTCGAGCCGCACCTTATTCAAGTCGGGCTCGTCTTCCGGGGCTGTCGGCGTAAAGGTTCGGATCATGTCGCCGAAATCGAACAGGGCGGAGCCGGGCATGACGGTGTCGAGATCGATGACACACACGGCGCGGCCTGTTTGGTTGTCGATCATGACGTTGTTCAGTTTGGTGTCGTTGTGCGTGGTGCGTTCCGGGATAAGGCCGTCGCGCATGAGATCGAGTACGCGGGTGGTCATGGGTTTGCGTGCCTCGCAGAAGGCCATCTCGGCGCCGACCTCCGCGCGCCGCCCTGCGGCGTTTTCGAGGAAAGCCTGGTCCAGGGCCTCGTAGCGGCGGGGCGTATGGTGGAAATAGGGGATGGTTTCCTTCAGCGGCCCGCCCGGCAGATCGACGAGCTGTTTTTGGAAGCGGCCGAACGCGCGGGCCGCCTCGCCCGCCTGATCGGGGCCGGCGCAGACGTCGTAGGTGTCGGCATTTTCAATGAAGTCGTATACGCGCCAGGCATCGCCTGTCTCGGTTTGATGAAAGGCGTGGCCATTCTGCGTCGGGATCAGGGTCAGGGTTTCGCGTACCGCGTGGGCCGGTTCTTCTTCTGCGTTTTTGGCGCGCAAATGCGCCGTGACCCGCGCCACGTTATCCATAAGCCCGTCCACATCCTTGAATATGCCGCGGTTGATGCGCTGAAAGACATAGCGGCGGCGCGCGTCTCCGTTGCGACAGGCGACAGCGTAGGTGTCGTTGATATGTCCCGAGCCGTGCGGGCGCGCGTCTTCCACAGCCCCTGAAAGCGGAAAGCGCGTTGCTACGGCCTTGATCTCGTCCATCTTCATGTGTGCTCCGTTGCGATTATGCTTGATTGTTTAAGAAACAGCGCATAAAAGAGACAGGTTTATAGCTTGCGAATGCTTGTGTTTCAACAAAAAAGATCAAAGGTATAAGAAGGGCTTCGTTCGCTATATTAAGAGGGAACCACGGATGAACGCGGATATACACGGATAACATATATGCAAATAACATGTTGTTCGGAAAGGGTCAAAATGAAAAAAGATACGACATCGGTGTACGACAAGGCGCGGTCCAATTTGAAGCGGGGCCGTTCGCCGTTGCGCGGATTGACCGAGCGCGAGATCATTGAAGGACAGACGTGTTTTAGCGCTTTCGAGGACGCGGTCGATGCGCGGGGATTCGTTGACGGCGGCGCGCATCGCGTAGATAGGCTTGAAACACCGCGCCCGTATCTGCACTTGATGTCGTCGCCGCACGCGCGCGGGGAAGGCGTGTACGGTTCGTTTTGGGATCAGACCGGGCGGGGTTTTTCCTGTTTGGACAGCGTGCTGGCCGGGCCGGTGACGTCGCATCTGGATACCAGCTATGTGCCGACCTGCCCGACGGATACGGATTACCGCGCGTTTTATGTGCGCGAAGAAGCGCCGAAAGGCGAGGCGACCGACATGTGGTTTCTGCTGCCGCAGCCGGGCCGGGACGAAGAGGCCGTTCGCGACTTCTCGTGTCGGCAGGGACTGGGCGAAACGGAGATTTCGGCCGAAAGCCGCGGCATCCGGTCGAACGCGCATGTCTTTGTTGTTCATGACGATCCGGTGGAGATATGGACCTTGCGGCTGAAGAACACGACCCGGCGCCGACGCCGGCTTTTGCTGTTCACGCGCGTGAACTGGGGGTTGCGTTCGTATCCGGGCTATTATTTCGATATGCGCGTGGTCTGTTGCGGCCTGTACGACGCGCGTAACCGGGCTGTTGCCGCGTTCAATCGCGACCAGAACAACACCGCGCCCCGGTCGGGACTGCTGATGTCCGATGCGCCGGTGTCTGGTTACGATTTGTCGCGCGAGGCGTTCGACGGCAACGGCGTGTTTCGCAATTTCCCGCAAGCCGTGGTGGAAGGCCGCTGCCGCAACTCGCTGGGCGAGGCGCCCTATGCAGGCATGATCGGCGCATTGCAGCAGACGGTGACGATCGAGCCGGGCGGCGAAAAAACAGTGCGGTTCGTGCTGGGGGCCGCATCGGCGGATATCAAGACGGCCGCCGCGCAGCGGACACGTTGGCGCAAGAAATATCTGGCGTCGGGCGCCGCCGACAAGGCGCTGGCCCGGATTCGGACCGTCTGGCGCAAGCGTTGCCGGGCAAACATGATTCAGTCGGGCGATGCGGAGACCGACCGCTTTTTCAATGTGTGGTCCAAATATCAGGCCAGTCATCAGGCCCGCTTCATACGGGCGCTGGACATGATGGGCTATCGCGACGTGCTTCAGGACATCATGGGCATCTGCGATTTCGACCCGGCCTATGTGCGGGGCGAACTGTTGCGCGCTCTCTCGTATCAGCTTCCGGACGGCCGGGCCATCCGTCAGTACTGCAAGTTCCCCGGGGCCGCGCACGATTTGCGCATGTACATGGATTCGCCGGTTTGGATTCCCGACACGCTGACCACATATCTCAAGGAGACGGGCGACTGGAGCGTGCTGGACGAGCCGGTCGGCTTTTTCGATCTTGAACGCAAACGGCATATGCCCGGCAAGACGGCGTCCGTGTACGAGCATGCCTTGCTGGCCGTTCAAAGCTGTTATCGGCTGCGCGGCCAGAAGGGGCTGTGTCTGGTGGGCCATGGCGACTGGAACGATGCGCTCGACGGCATTGGCCGGGGCGGACGCGGGGTCAGCGTGTGGCTGACCGTGGCCGTGATTCATGCGGCGCGCATCATGCGCGAGTTGGCGCTGCGGCTCGGCCGCAAAAAAGACGCGGCCGCCATGGCCGCCGTTGCAGCGACCTTGACGCGCAATGTCAACCGTTCGGCCTGGGACGGAAAGCATTACGTGTACGGATTCGACGACAAGGGCCGTGCGATCGGAGCCCGGTCCTGCGCGGAAGGGCGCATTCATCTCAACGTCAATTCCTGGGCCTTGTTCACGGGCGTCGCGCGAGCGGGCGGCGGGGCGGAACGCGAGCGGGCCGTGCTGGCCGCGATCGAGACCTTGAATACGCCGCTGGGCTATCGGCTGCTGACCCCCCCCTATACGGCGCGCAGCAAGGCGGTCGGCCGCATCGCGGACATGTTGCCGGGCCTGTTCGAGAACGGCTCCATCTATACGCACGGCCAGTCTTTCGTGACTGCCGCGCTGCTGGAACTGGGCCGGGGCGACGACGCCTGGGAGAGCATGAAACGCACCATGCCGTCGCGTACGCTGCCGCAGATCTCAACACAGCCGCCGCATCAGCAGAGCAACTTCACCGTGGGTCCGGATAACGCCGATTTCGGCAAGAATTATTACAACAACTTCACCGGCTCCCTGAACTGGTATCGAAAGAATCTCATGCGCATGTTCGGGGTCATGGCCGATTACGACGGCTTGAAAATCGATCCGTGCCTGCCGTCGTTCATGCGGCGCGCGGCCGTTGAAAAGGACTTTCGAGGTTGCCGCTACCGGGTCGAGATTCTCAATCCGGACGGCGTCAGCCGCGGCGTGAAAAGCATGGTTGTCGATGGCATGCCACTGAAGAGCCGCCTCGTGCCGTTGTCCGCCAAACGAGCCTGCACCGTTGTCGTCACGATGGGGTAGGCGGGGAGAGCGTGGAGCGTAGATCGTGGGTTCGTGCGTTCGTGGGAAGTGGCGTGTGAAACGGGGAACATGAAGCGTGATCGGTTAGAAGCGCGAAAACACGGGTCTCGATCCGAGGCAAAAAAACGGCAGAAAGCGCTTGCAATTCACAAAAACTCCCGATAAAAATCAAGCAACCAGCTTCCAATGCCAAAGAAGCGCAAGCTTCCAGCTTGCCTTCAAATCCATCCCAACCTTCCCATGCATCCTCCCCTGTTCCGCTTTCCCCGTCGGACTTGTCGGACAAGTCCGACCCGTC
>SLMC01000020.1 GCA_007133745.1 Kiritimatiellia bacterium | reverse complement strand
GGGGCGCGGGGGAAGAGAGGGTGGTAAAAAAAATATTTAACCACGTGCCTTAATCCCGCTGTTCTGCCCCAAAAAACAAGGAATAGGAGGCGTGATTGTTTGTGAGTGTGTGGGTGCGTGAGTGTGTGGGTGAAAACTCACATACTCACAAACCCACAAACCCACATACCCACACACTTGGGTTGCGGAGTTAATGACGTTGCATCAGTTCCAATGCCTTGTCGAGAATATCGGCGTCCAGTTCATCCACAATGTAATCGGCGCCGCTGAAATCCTGAAAGGCGTTGAACGAATCTTCTATGGCGACACAATGCATGCCGGCGGCAATCGCCGATTTCACCGATTTCATGCCGGAGGCCAGAACCACGCACAACGGAGGAATCACCTTCAATTGCTTGGCCAGTTTCAGCCAGGCATCCGCTGTCGGGGAACGTCCGCCTTCCATGGCCAGAAAGAGACAATCGTCGCTTTTGTCCTTCAACCCGAGCGCAGCCGACAAAGCCTCCGTGACACTGCCGCCCAAGCCGCATAATGCGCCCATGCGAACCTGCGACGGCTGCCGCCGCTCCAGCCAGGCGCTCAACGCCGGATTCAGTTTCAAGCGACCGCCCGAAGCCCACGCTGCAATGTCCGCATCGATCCGCTTGGAAAGCTGGGCGACCGGTACGTTCAGCTCGCGAGCGCCGACATAGCGTTCCAGCCCCTCCGCCAGAGGACGGTCCATAAAATATCGGGAATAATCGACCGGAGTCAAATCGCTTTTCTCGTCCTTCAATGCACGCCGAACCGTATCGTACAACGTCTTTCGTCCGTTCACCGCAACCGTTTCCAGTTCAAAAAGAACGGCTCTCGCCTTAACCGCGTTTTGGGTCTTTCCTGATTTCGAATTATTGGCCACGTCTGTATCCTCCCTCGACACTATGTTCCGATTCCCGACTATCTCATGCGAAAAGAAAAACAATACGGCGTCGTCATCCGAAAGTCAAGCAGCTTCATCGCCCGCGCATGACTTTCCATGCGCACGAAATGGCATCGACCAAATCCGCCGCCGTCATGCCCGCCTGCGAACGGCGCCAAGCGGCGATGTCGCCCGCCATGCCATGCGCATGCACCGCCAGCCGCGCGGCATCGAAAGGGCCAATGCCTTGCGCCAGCAATCCCGCCAGCAACCCGGCCAGCGCATCGCCGGAGCCCCCGCAGGCCATCCCGGGATTTCCCGTCATATTGACATGCGGATGACCATCCGGTTGGCAAACAACGGTGCCGGCCCCTTTAAGAACCGTCACGCACCGAAGATCCCGAGCCGTGCTCAGAGCCGTCCCGACACGGTCGGCCTGCACGTCTTGAGCCGTGCTCCCCAGCAAACGGGCCATTTCGCCCGGATGCGGCGTTACGGTCACGGGACAACGCGCCTGTCGAATCATCTCTAAACGCCCCGCGCATACGCTTAACGCATCGGCATCCAGAACCGCCGGCGTCGCGGACCGACCCAAAACGCGCTCGACCCACGCCAACGTATCCGCGCCAACACCCAGGCCCGGCCCGATCAGCACCGCATTGAAATCCTTCACGTCTCGAGTCCAGCCGCGTCCCGCGTCCTTGGCCAGCATGCCCGCTTCGGTTTCCGCTCCGCAATGCACCATGGCCTCCGGCGCAAGACCCGCCACGATCGGCGCGACGCTGCGGGCCGTCAGGACCGTCACCAACCCCGCGCCCGAACGCAGGGCCGCGCGCGCAGCCAAACCCGCCGCGCCGGCATACCCGCGCGAACCGGCAATAATCAGCGTATGCCCTCGACTCCCCTTGTGCGCCTGACGCGGCAGAGGGCTAATCAAATCCGCCATGTCCGAAGCGGAGATCATCTCCGCACCCGTCGGCAAAGCTTCCGCATAGGCCGCAGGTATCCCGATATCCACCACGTCGACAGTTCCGACATAATCCAGCGCCGCACACGCGAGAAACCCGCGCTTCGGGTAGCCCATCGTCACGGTCGCATCCGCCCGTACCGCCGGGCCGGCCGCCATGCCCGTATCGGCATCGAGTCCGGACGGTATGTCAATGGCCACCACGGGCCGGCAACGGCCCGCCTCGTTGACGCGCTCGATGGCCCGCGCCGACACGCCGCGCGCCGCGCCTTCGAGGCCCGTCCCAAGGATGCCGTCCACCACAACACACGGGGCCATCCTCTCGAAATCGTCGTCGAACGGCCCGGCCCAGTCTTCCACCGCAGGTCGCTCCGACACCGCAATGCCGGCCGCCGTCATTTTCCCGAGATGGATTCGGGCATCGCCCGTCCAGGCCGACGCCTCGCATGCCGATACAACCGCCACCTCGTATCCGGTCGCCTTCAAATGCCGGGCGGCGACCAAAGCGTCGCCGCCATTGGCGCCCTTGCCCGCAACCAGCAGACAACGGGGCGCCCAACCGGCGTGTTCCGTAAGACGGCGCACCACGCGGGCCACGCCAGCCCCGGCACGCTCCATCAGCGTTTCGCCCGGAATTCCGGCCTCGCTTATGGCCCGGGCATCCAAAGCCCGCATCTGTGCGCGTGTTGCCGTCTTCATGTCAAACGTCTTCCTCTCGTTTATGTCTGGTCGAATCTTCTTGTTTTCCAGGCTGAAAGCCTGCGTTGCGTTTCGTTGCAGTTATTCACGATCCCACCGGCTTTATGCCGGTTGGTGAAGAAAGTTTGCGTTGTGGCGGCATTTCTCTTTCTCAACGTTTTCCTCCACCGACACAAGGTCGGCGGGCGGATCGGTGCAACAAATCGCAGATGCGCCCGCCGTTAAGGGGGCGCGCAGAAATTAATTGACAGAATTGGGCGTCTAGGCCTGAAACAAGCGAGGGTTTCGTCGCGAGAGTGCGCAAACATCTGCGGATGCGTGCTCGCAGCAGAAAAACTCGCTTGTTTTAGGGCTAGGCTCCCGTCCGGCAAGGCGCGAAAACTAGCGGCTACCCTCTCGCCAAAACGAGCGCTGTCGCTACCGAGTAATGTTGGGTATGCGAAAGACTGGTCAGCACCGCGTCCGCCCCGTGCTCGTTGGCCAACTGCTCCGCTTTGCCGATCAGCCGAACCGATGGCGCACCGGTCTCCGGATGACGCATCACTTCCATGTCCAGCCAATTGATGCGCGGGCCGATCCCCGTGCCGAACGCTTTCGATACCGCCTCCTTCACGGCGAACCGCGCCGCGTAATGATGGTGCGGAAAGGCTTTCGAGTCGCAGTACTGTTGCTCGCCCGGCAAAAAGACCCGATCCTTGAATGCCTGATCCCAGCGGTCGAGCGAGGCTTTCATGCGCTCGTTTTCGACCAGATCGATCCCCGTGCCCAGTACGCGTCCGTTCATATCGCTCCCATCGTCCGACAAAATTCAGGCGCTAAATAGCCGAGCTTTCCGGACATCGCCTGAATAAAAACGCCTTTCAAGTCGGATAGCCCGCCATTTTTTCAAGCATGGCCTTCACGGCGCCGGCCAAGCCGACGGAAACCGCGTGCGCCACGATGCTGTGCCCGATATTGAGCGTGTCCAAATGCGGCACAACGAACAACCCCTCGACATTGTCGAGGTTCAGGCCATGCCCGGCATTGACCTGTAAACCCAGCGTATAGGCCCGCTCGGCGCTATCGATCAAACGTTTCAATTCCCGCTCGCGTCCAAGCGCATCGGACGCCTCGGCATAGGCGCCGGTATGCAGCTCGATGCACGGCGCCCCAAGCGCGGACGCGGCCTCCACCTGACGCATATCCGGATCAATGAACAAACTAACCGCAATGCCCGCATCCTTCAAGGCCAAGACTGTCGGCGCCAGCGCTTCGGATTCGCCCGCCGCGTCCAGCCCGCCTTCGGTCGTGATTTCCTGCCGCTTCTCGGGGACCAGGCAGACTTCGTCCGGCCGCACATCCAATGCAATGGTCAAGATTTCCGGCGCATTGGCCATCTCGAGGTTCAGAGCCGTCTGAATCGAGCGACGGAGCCCGTACACGTCCACATCCTGAATATGGCGGCGATCTTCGCGCAAATGCACGGTAATCCCGTGCGCGCCCGCGGACTCCGCCAAGAGCGCCGCTTCGATCGGATCGGGGTAGGCCACCCCGCGCGCCTGTCGCAGAGTCGCGACATGATCGATATTGACACCCAGCCTGATAGTCTCCGATTTCATCCTGTCGCTCCTTTTTTCGAGCCTCGGTTCAGCATTTCGCGCGCATGCCGAACCGTCACATCCGTCGTACTGCGTCCGCCCAGCATGCGCGCCACCTCCGCCTCGCGCGCCCGGCCCGAAACCGCGCGAATCCGCGAATGGGTCCGCCCGGCCTCGACCTGTTTCTCCACCACCCAGTGCGTGGCCCCGTACACGGCGACCTGGGGCAGATGGGTAATGCACAACACCTGACGATGCTCGGCCACGCCAGCCAGTTTTTCGCCGATC
>SLMC01000335.1 GCA_007133745.1 Kiritimatiellia bacterium | reverse complement strand
TGGCGGAAATGCCGGGCATGGGCCTGGCACGGAAGGCATATTGCATGAGCGATATCGCAACCGCCATGAGCGTCACCGAAGACATGATGACTTCGTTCCCCGGGCTCAAGGGCATTTTCGCGGCAAACGAACCCGCAGCGATCGGGGCCGCGCAGGCGCTGAAAGCCGCCGGAAAAACAGGCGAGATAAAACTGGTGGCGTTCGATGCGTCCAGCGAGCAGATCCAGGCGCTGAAAGAAGGATCAATCCAGGCGCTGATCGTGCAGAATCCCTTTCAGATGGGGTACCAGGGAGTTAAAGCGGCCATCCGGCATCTCCAGGGCGAAACCGTCGAGAAACGGATCGACACCGGCGTTGTCGTAGTCACAATGGACAATTATGACGAGCCGGAAATTCAGGAACTGTTGTACCCCGGACTTTAGCAGCCCCGAGTACACCTCTTTCGGGGAACTTCTGTAAGCGGCCGTCAAGCAAGGGCCTGCGCCAGATTTGTGGGTTTTGGCGATTATGCGGCTGCACGGTCCTCCCAATATTCTTCCATGCGGTTGGACAGGATCACGGAGCGTGCCGCCAGGATGGCGTTTGCTCCTCTTACGGTCCATTCCATGCCGGATTGTTTGAGGCGGTGTCCGACGAGGTGTTTGCAGCCGGCTTCGACGACGCCCGAACCGATGAACAGGCCGTCTTTGCGGTATTGGGCATAGCGCATGTGTTCCTTGTTCTTTTTAAAATATCCTATCTGCGCACGTGCTTCGGGTTTGGCGCGGGGGTCTTTGGGAAGCAGGGCCGCGGCTTGTTCGATGATTGTTTCAATCTCGCCTTCCCACAGGCAGTCGGTCCAGCGGTCTCGGTAAGACTCGATACGTTTCTGGTCGGGGCCGAACAGGGCGCGGCATAACTCGCCGATGTGCTCGCTGGCGTGGTAGTAGTCGATGATGAATTGAGCGATGCCAAAATGGATCTGGGCGGTGTTTTTGACCCATTGGGCGCCGTCGCCGAGCACGACCACGCGCTTGGCCTGGAACAGCCCCCGGCGAACCGCCTCTAGATACAGCCGCCAGCCGAACTGCGACGCCGGTTCAATGGCGCTGACGAACGATGTGGAAGCGGGGTCGCGAACGGGTTTGCCCTCGTCGTCGAACAACGTTTGGGTAAACACGCAGCCGACCTTGACCTCCCGCGTTTTGGCGGAGCCGTCGGACTGCTTGCCCTTGCGGCCTTCGAGTTCATGGGGCACCATGGGTATGCCGGTGCCATCGAGTTCGATGTACAGCGTCTCGATGGTCTTGGGCGTCTGAGGCGGCGGGGGTTCCTGGCAGCGCAGCGCTTGACGTTCAGCGGCCATCCACGCCTCCATGCGTTCCCCTTCGGTTTCGGCGATGCGTTCAGCCTCCTTGCGGCACAAATCAATGCCAGCCAACTCGCGCAGGTCGGCGGACACTTCGCGAAACGGCTCCTTGGCCCCCAGCCGCGTCACTTGCCGGCGCACGCCCGGCGAGCGGGACACGCCTACGATGTCCAGTTCCTCGTCGCCCGGATACCGGGTCTTCCCGCAGCAAGGACACACGTACATGCTGCGCGCGAACCGTATCCAGCCCAACAAAGTCTGTATCTGCTTGCTTCGCACACCGGCGCTTCGCATGTGCGCGCCACAAGAGCACACCACGGCCGTAGCCCTGCGCCCAATGCCCACCGAATCCAGCACCACTTCGAGCACTCGCGCGCCCGCCGCCAGTACGGCCGAACGGACCACCGCCTCCAGCGCCTCGAGATCCACGCCGCAAGCGCGTTGCGCCGCAGCGACGGCGCGCGCTATTTCCGTGTCCTGCTCGACCGCGACTTGAGCCCTTTTTTTAAGGTCTCCTCCGAAATGATGGCCTCCCGTTCCGCCCGCGCCAATTCTTCGGCAACCCGGACATAACGAGCGCAAAGCTCCTCGAATTCCCGATGCGCCGCCACCTCCGCGCGGGCCGAGGTCACTTCCGGGGCGCCACGCAGCCGCTGGCGTCTTGGTCGCCCGTGTTCCCAATACTGCCAGAGATAATACGGCCCCTGCCGTACCGGTTCGGTTTTACCTTTCCGGGGCGCCTCAAAAAACTGCTCGGTCACCGAGCCTCGCCGCATCTTCCGGATCTTGCCAATTTTCCTCAAAATATCCTGGCGCTGCTGTTCAAGCTGGTCAATCCTCATGGCTTTTCCTCCTGTTGTATCTGCGCAGATACAATAACAGAACCCAAAAACCCCCGCAAGCACAAAAACCAATCCTGATGACGCAGGCCCCTCCCTTGCGGGCAAATTGACTTAAAACAAGACCTGCTGATATAATTCGATGTTAGAAAGTGGGCGATTAGCTCAGGTGGTTAGAGTACTTGCTTGACATGCAAGGGGTCGCTGGTTCAAGTCCAGCATCGCCCACCATTTTCTCCTCCTTCGGAACTCTCTGTTCTTCTGGTTGACGGGCGTTTATTGTGTTTTTTTTCTGCGCCTGATATCCCACAGTGCGAGTAGGGCGAGTGCGCCTATTGTTATGCCGGCGTCGGCGGGGGTGGTTTTTGGGTGGGGGGGCATTAGCTGGATTGTGCCGGAGTGGTTTATGCGGAGTTCGACGTATATTTTGCCGTTGTCAACCACTGTGGCGCGGCTTCCGGGGACGAGCCAGCCGATTACGTTTTCGCCCTTATACCATCCTTGGGTTTCGTCGGCGCCGCCGTAGTAGTATATTTGCGCGGACTCGGGGTCGATCCCGGGGGGGACGGGGATTTTTATGGTTTGGGGTTTTGCGAAGACTCCGCAGGGGCTTATGCGGTATGCGCCGGCGCCGCCGAATCGAAGGAGGGTGTGGTCGGCGGGTTCGACGGTGATTTCGGTTTCGGTTTTTTCCCGGGCGCTGATTTCAAATGTGGCGGTCAGTGGTTCGATCGGCGCTCCTGATTCGGTTGCCGCGCCGGCCGTCAGGGTTATTTTGCCGTCGGGCATGTCGGATTCGGGGAAGAACATTATCCATCCGTCGGTGTTGTCGCCGGGATTTGTCTGCCACCATAGGGCTGTTTTTTCAATCCATTCGGCGTTTTGCTCGGCTTGCGCGATCGCCCAGACGCTGGCGGGATCGACGGGCTCGTCGCTGAGTACGCGCACGGCGAGGGGTGTGTCGGGTGCGGTGGCGGAGGATGGAAGGGCTTTTTCGTACATCAAGTGTTCGGAGTACAGCGATTTGCCTGCGCCTCTGTATCCTTCTGCGGCGGCGCTGTGGCCGCTTTCGCCGCAGAAGTTTCGGGCTTTGACGGTGTATGTGTGGCGGACAAAATTGGGTTGGCTGCCGCCGTTGCATCCTCCTGCGGAGGTAGATTGGGGCGGGCTTGCGTGGTAGTCGTCGTAGGTAGTTTCGGTTTGCCAGTCGGTTATCGGGTCGCTGTCGCGGTATACCCTGTATGTGACGTCGTTGCCGGACACTGCGCTCCAGTTCAGGCGCACTTTGTCGGTATGGGCGCCTTCGGTCGCTGTGATGGCGGCGGGCGCGGCGGGCAGGGCGCACGCTATCGAGAAGTCGGCGTTGCTTTCATCAAACCAGGCGGGGTTGGATTTGGACGTAACGCGTATTTGATAGTCGTTTCCGACTTGGAGGTCTTGGGGGATTGTCCATTCATAGATGCCCGTATTCGGCGCGGATTCGGCGATGACTGTGTTCAGCGCAGCGCCTTTCAGCAGTTCGATTGACATTTGCGGGCCGGGGTCTCCGGAGTGGGTCCAAACGATGTTTTGGGTGGTTCCGGCCAGCCAGGTTTCGCCGCCGGCGGGGGATATTATGGCGATTATGGGTTCGGCGGCATAATTGGCGACAAGCGTTGTGTCGTCTTGTATTGTGAACGATATGGTTTCGGCGGGGTTGGTCATGGCGTCGGTCCAGCCTGTGAACAGCATTCCGGGGACAGCGGTTGGGGCCGTCAGGGTCACTTCGTCGCCTGCGGGGAGCGTGAGGGAATAGTCGGTGACGCCGCCGTGGCCGGTGGGGCTTGTGATTTGGACGCTGGTCGCGCCTGACGATTTGACGTTTAATAGATATGTCCATTCGTGCAGTGGTCGTATGAGAATGTCGTCGAGGCGGAGTTGGGCTCGCGGTCCGCTGTCGCCCGATACGTGGTGGTACCGCCACAGGAGTTGGACGTATGGCTGATCGTGCAAATGGGCCGGGAGGGCGACGGGAGCGATGTGTTGCGTGTGGCCGTCGGTTTGTGCTTTGTAGCTGACGGCCGCGTCGTGTTCGTCGAGCAGGGTCGCGAACGGGCCCGAATGGCCTATGCGGTATTGCAGTGTCAGCGCGTATTGGCGCTCGTTTTGCAGCACTGTTGCGGCTGTCCATGAGACGGCCAGGTTGGTCTTGCCGGTCGGGTCGATTGCCGCTAGCAGGCCGCCGAGATCGCGGTCGCGGCCGGTGTTGATGAATGAGACG
>SLMC01000433.1 GCA_007133745.1 Kiritimatiellia bacterium | reverse complement strand
GGCGAGCTATGCATGGGTGTCGGCGTGTTTGTTTTGCGGTGGTTTCCATGGCGTTGTTGCGGGTTGGCGATGCGGGTTGGCTTGTTGCGGACGCTGCCGTGTCGGCAACGAATGCGCCGCCTGGCGAAATCATGCCGGACATGGTGGTCACGGCGACGCGCGACGAGCAAGGCGCTTTGGCCGCGCCTTACGCCTCGGCAAGCATAGGCGCTGCGATGTTGAGAACCGAGCTGCCTGCACGCACGCTGCCGCAGGCGTTCGGCACGTTGCCGGGCGTCATGGTTCAGAAAACGGGCCATGCGCAAGGGTCGCCTTATATTCGCGGTTTTACCGGATATCGCAATCTGTTTCTTGTGGATGGCGTGCGCCTGAACAATGCCGCGTTTCGCGATGGACCCAATCAGTACTGGAACACGGTGGATTCGTTGATGCTGCATCGGATCGAATTGGTCAGGGGGCCCGCGTCCATGCTTTACGGCAGCGATGCGGTTGGGGGCACGGTTCAGGCGCTGACCCGCGGGCGACAGAGTTTGCGATCCGGTTCCGATGCGGATCGCCGTCTTTATTACCGTTACGGGAGCGCGGAAAACGCGCATGTCGTCCGCGCGGAATACATCGGCGTTCCAACCGAAAAACTGGCGCTCACGCTCGGCGTGTCGCTCAAGGACTTCGGCGATCTCGAAGGCGGCCGCGCTGTCGGCACGCAACGGAAAACCGGCTATGACGAACGCCATTGGGATGTCAAGGCCGAGATGTTTCCGCGCGAACAATCTTCCTGGGTCCTGGCGCATCAGAGCGCGAGGATCGAGGATGCCTGGCGTACGCATCGCACGGTGTACGGGACCGACTGGAAAGGGCTTTCGGTTGGCAATGAGCTGAAGCACAGTTACGATCAGAGCCGCGATCTCACATACCTGCAGTATCGCGGGAGTTTCGATTCCGACTGGGTCGAGCGCATGCATTGGGGCCTGTCGCGCGAGGCTCAGGGCGAGGCGCGCGACCGGCTGCGGACCGGCGACCGGCACGATGTTCAAGGATTCGACGTCGAAAGCTATGGCGCGTTTCTGTCCATGCGTTCGCCGTCGCCGCTGGGCAGCCTGAGCTACGGAGCCGACCTTTGGCATGACCGGGTATCGTCGTACAGTCGCGTTTTGAATTCTGACGGTTCCGTGAAAAGCGAGGCTATCCAGGGGCCGGTTGGCGATAACGCCTCCTATAATGTGTTGGGCATTTATCTGCAGGACGAATGGCTTTTGACCGAACGCGCCGCGCTGATTCTTGGCGGACGTTACGAGCGGGCGGAGGCCGAGGCGAAAGCGGTGCAAAATCCGAACGACGGCAGTCGCATGTCGGTTTCAGGGGATTGGGATGCCGTCGTCGGCGGAGTGCGGTTGCGGATACATCCGGATCGGAGCAGACGCTGGAATCTGTTTGCGGGCGTATCGCAAGGGTTTCGGGCGCCCAACTTGTCGGATACGACTCGTTTCGATTCCGCGCGGACCGATGAAATCGAGACGCCTGCTCCGGACCTCGACCCGGAACGCTACGTGTCCGGCGAGATCGGGATCAAGGCCGGGTTGCGGGATTTGACCGCGCAG
Source organism: Kiritimatiellia bacterium (assembly GCA_007133745.1). Lineage (GTDB taxonomy): Bacteria > Verrucomicrobiota > Kiritimatiellia > UBA8416 > SLMC01 > SLMC01. The sequence goes on along the minus strand of SLMC01000433.1, from coordinate 2,851 downwards.
TTGGCCTTGTATCATACGCTGATCGACGGCATGATCGTGCGTACGCCGACAGGCCGTCAGGTGGACGGGGCATGGGAAGTCACCAAGAAGAACGCAGGCGACGGCTATGTTCAAGGGGTCGAGCTGGATGTGCGCGCGCGGCTGAGCGGTCTGTTTGTTCTGAGCGGGACGCTTGCCTGGATGGATGGCGAAGTGGATACTTATCCGACGTCGGAGGCGGCCAAGGTGCGCGAACCGATCGACCGGCTTATGCCGCCGACGGGTCGGCTGGCCTTGCGCTGGACTCCGAGGGCGGCGTTCTGGATCGAGGGCGCGGGATTGTTCGCCGCCAAGGCCGACCGGCTTTCGTCGCGCGATGCCGGCGATACGAGCCGCATCCCGCCGGGCGGGACGCCAGGCTATGCCGTATGGGATGTGCGCGCGGGCTGGACGCCGACGCAAGACCTGGCCCTTACGCTGGGCGTAGAGAATCTTGCCGATACGGACTACCGCATTCATGGCTCCGGCGTGAACGAGCCGGGCCGCAACATCGTGCTTGCCGCCGACTGGACGTTTTAGGGCCTTAATCACGCCGCCCTGCCGAAAAAAACAAGACATTGGAGGCGTGAGTGTATGTGAGTGTGTGGGTGCGTGAGTGTGTGGGTGAAAACTCACACACTCCCAAACCCACATACCCACACACTTGGGTCCATTGTTCGAAATGTTTTCTCTTTCAGGCTGAAAGCCTGACGCATGAAATCACGGGCGGGACGCCCGTGCCACCAACGCGTCATGCCGCGACTATTTCAACGCTAACGGTCAGAAGCTCGCCTCGACTCCGGCACGGAAGCGAATACCGGGATCGGTCCAGCCCACGACGGTGGAATAATCGTCGTCCAGCAGATTGTCCACGATGCCGTAAATCCTGACATTCCGCTCGCGACCGACCCGTACGCCGCCGGACAGGGACAGGTCCCAGTAATCTCCCAGATCGTGATAGGCATTGCCCTGCGCGAAGCGGAAGTTTTCGTATTGATCCACATGCTTGGCAAGCAACGCGGCGTCCCAGACGCCCGTGTCCATACGCAAGCCGCCGGATGCGACTAGGGTGGGGACTTCCTTGTAGTCTTCGTAGGAACCGTTGGCCTTGGTTTCCGACTGCATCCATGTGAGTCCGAGCATCCAAACCAGCCGGTCGTTCCAGAAGCGCGGCGATCGCGTGTCCAGTTCAGCGCCATATTGACGCATGTCCTGATTGCCGGAGAAGTAGAATTCGTTCCCAGCCTGATCGGTGCCGGTCTTGTTGATGCGCGTAATGGCGTCCGTTCGCCATACGCCGAACCCGCCCAGCTTCATGCGTCCGCTGTTGTCGGCGCCCCAGGACCGCGTCCAGCCGATATCGGCGGTGGCGCGTCGTTCCGTGTCCGGCGATGAGCCGTCCTCGCGCACGGCGCCCGGTCCGGGCCGACGTTCTCCCATGCCGCCATGGGCGGACAGCTTGTTTCTGTCGTCGAGCGCCAGCGTAGCGCCGAGCGTTCCCGATAGCACAGGTTCGTCCCATTCGTCCTCCACGGCCTGGGTTCGGGTGGATTGGCCCGTGATATCGAATGCCGGTCCGCTATAATCGTAGAAATACGAGCGGGCATAGCGCAGTCCCGCATCCAGGGTCCAGTCCCCGATCTTTTGCTCGTCCGCCAGCACAAACGCATAACTGCCGATATCCTGACGGGAGCCGACATAGGATTGTTTGCCGTTCGGCGCGGTCCAGCGGTGGACGAACACGCCCAGCCGCACCGTGTTGTCGGGCGTCGGCGAGACGGCCTGAACGATTTGCGCGCCGTATTCGCGGTCGTCCTCGTCTTCATCCGCATTGCCGGGGCCGGGACCGGCCGGATTGATTTTGCGTCTGATATAGCGGGCTTGCCGGTCGGAATAGAAGACTTTCCAATCGGAACTGGACCGTTCGGACCAGCGATGGAATCCGCGCAAATTGATATGGCTGTAGGTTAGGGGGTCGTAGCGTTCTTTTCTGTTCTTGAGATTGTTCTGGGCCGGGCCGTCGGGGTCGGGCATTTCGAGCTCGCGGAAACCGTGCAGAAACCATGTGCCGAGCTGAATGCGGTGGTCGGGGTCCGATTGCCAGACAAACGTGCCGAACGCGCTTGAGATTTCTTCGGCGGCATTGCGGCCCGAGCGGCCGTCGGTGCGGTAATACTGGCCGCCGACAATGGCGCCGAGCGAGGCGCTGGGCCGGAATTCACGGATGCCGTACAATCGCGCGGTTCCGAAGGATCCCGCTTCTGCGCCCGCCTCGAAGATTCGGGGCGTAGCGGGGTCGAGCCGGGGCCGATGCGGCACGATGTTGATGACGCCGACCACGTCGGCCAGCCCGGAAAAGAGGGTGGACGACGAGCGGGATATTTCCACCCTTTCGATGGCCGTACCGGGATACACGTAGAACAGTTCTTTGGCGTCGCGTTGCCAGATGCCGTCGACCACTACGTCGGGATAGGGGTATATTTGACCGCGAAAAGAATGAAACTGCTTGTATTTCCGTCCGCGTGTCTCCGTATGAATGCCCGGCGCCGCCTTAAGCGCATCGCTGGCCGTAGCGGGTTTGATCGTTTTCAAGTCGCTCATGGACAAGTCCGTTCGCGCCACATCGAGCGCGGCGGACTCGTCCGCCGGGTTCAGCAAAAGATTCCGCTCGGGCTGCACGACAATATCGGACAGTTTGTGTGTCGCCTCGTTTGTCTGCGCCCATGCGCCCGCTGCGCCCGTCAACGTTCCCGCCGTTAAACAAAATGCTATCCATCGCGTCTTCAACCTCATGATTTACCCTCCTTGTTGATTTTTTCTGCGCCAACAAATT
>SLMC01000313.1 GCA_007133745.1 Kiritimatiellia bacterium | reverse complement strand
GAAAAAATGTGCGCGCTGTTCATGTCGACCGCGCTCGCTCCCGTCTTTATATCGAGACCGTCGCACCCGACAAACGCGCGGTAACCCTTTAAGTTCGCCATGGTTTCGACAGCCATCGGACCGATGATATCCATCCGTTCCGGTCGGTATTGCCCGCCCAGAATCAGCGTGCTCAATCCCGGCGCATGCAGTTCCTGCGCGGTTCGTACCGAATTGACAATGACCGAAAGGCTCTTCCGGGTTCTCAGATGCGGAGCCATATTGAAGCAGGTCGTGCCGGAATCGAGAAAAATCTGTTCGCCGTCCGATATCAAACCGGCGGCCAGCGCCGCAATGGTCCGCTTGGCCTCGACATGGCGCGTGGACTTGGACAGAAAGGAATAGCCCGAACCCTTGCGGACTCGGGCGCCTCCGTGGTTCAACTCGACCAGGCCTTCTTCAGCCAGCGCCTTCAAATCGCGTCTCACGGTCGCGGTCGAAACCCCCGTGTCTTCGGCCAAACGGCCCGCCAAAACATACCCGTGCTCGTAAATCGCGCCCAGTATGCGGTCCTTCCTGTCTTTTATGGATTGAGCATTCATCTTAATTCGCGCCCATGTACGGCTATCCTCGATTTTAGCCTTCTGAAAGGGACGGGGCTGAACCCTAAAACCTTTTGAAAACATTCAAAAATAGCGAATTTTCAAAAAAGTTGCATTTTTTTGTTTCCAAAGCAACAAAAAAATGAAATATTTTTGTCGTTTTGTAAATTCAGGTCATTGTCATCCCATTCCATGATTCCAAATGCTATGGGATGATACTGAAGCGCTGTCATGTTTAACAGAAAGGATGGAATTATGGCATTGTTGTCCATGCCCAAGTTGGGAAGAGTAAGCGAAGATGCGTTTGTGCTTGAGTCGGCGGTTGTCGCGGGGCAGGCTGTGGTCAAGGGGGATGTATTGGCTGTTGTGCAGATGCCGGGGCAATGCGTGGAGATTGAGGCGCCCGACAGCGGACGCGTGGTCGAGTGCGGCATACGGGCGGGCATGTTGGTTTTACCGGGCGATCCCCTTGTCAAGATCGAAGCCATGGACGCCGAAGCGGGGGGGCGTGAAGGCGCTCCCTGTGTCGCAGGGAAGAGGGGTGGAGAAGATTCCGGCGCGCCGGCCCGGGCCGCAGGGGGCGCCGATGCGGGCCGGGTCGTTCCGATTCTGATGCCGCAGGCGGGGCAATCGATGGAAGAGGGGACGGTGGTGGCATGGAAAGTTAGGGAAGGGGATCGCGTTCAGGCGGGTCAGGTTGTCTGCGAGATTGAAACCGACAAGGCCGTCATGGAAATGGAAGCCACCGACGCGGGGCGTCTTGCCAAAATTGTGGCGCATGAAGGGGATGTGGTCCTTGTCAAGCGCCCTATCGCCTTTTTGGCGGAAGACGACAGGGATGTGGACGCGTATTTGTCCGCCATGCCCGCCACGGGCGAAGACGGGGGCGCGGACATGGCGTCGTCGGTTTCTTGCAAAGACGAGGGCAGGGGCTTTGACACGGCGGCATCGGTGGCCCCGACGCCGTCTTCGGGACCGTCGGTTCCGCTTGCGGGAGGACGGGTCAAGGCGTCGCCTGCGGCGCGGAAAATGGCGAAGGAAAAAGGGGTTGATCTGGCCGTCATGCCGGCGGGGTCCGGACCCGGCGGAAGAATTTTGTCGCGCGATCTGACGTCGTCGTCCGCCGTGTCTCCGGCGCCGACAGGCGGAGCGATTCGCCGCGACATGGCGAAAATGCGGCGGGCCATTGCGCGGAATCTGCTGTGGTCCAAGCAGAACATTCCCCATTTCTATCTGAAGGCGACGGTGGAGTCCCAGGCGCTGTTTGCGCTGTACAAAAAGACGCGGGAGTCCTTCAAGTGCACGATCAACGATTTCGTGACGCGTGCCTGCGCTTTGAGCGTTGCCGAGATGCCGGCGTTGCGCAGCCGCTATCATGACGACCATATTATGGAATATCCGCATGCCAACATCGGCATCGCGGTCGGTACGGAGCAGGGTTTGACGGTGCCGGTGGTGATCGAGGCCGAACGGATGACTTTGCGGGAGTTGGCGGCGAAAACCGGCGACATGGTGGCGAACGCCCGTCAAGGAAAACTTGAGGGTACGGGTCAGGGCGTATTCACCGTGACCAACATGGGCATGTTCGGGGTCGAGGAATTTTCGGCCATTGTCAATCCTCCTGAATCGGCTATTTTGGCTGTGGGCGCCATTCGGGAAGGCGTCAAAGTTGACGACGGCGTCCTGCGGGCCACCCGTCTGATGACGATGGTCTTGAGCGTGGATCATCGGATCGTGGACGGCGCGGCGGCCGCCGCGTTCATGACCCGCGTCAAGGCGTTGCTCGAGGCGCCCGAACAATTGGTGTGAACATCGGAAAGGAGATTCATGAACGATTACGACATTGCGGTTATAGGCGCCGGACCCGGCGGATACATTGCAGCGTTGAAAGCGGCCGAACAGGGCGCGCGCGTGGCGGTGATCGAAGCGAAGCAGTGGGGCGGCACGTGTCTGAACCAAGGCTGCATTCCGTCCAAGGCCCTGCTGGCTTCCGCCGAGCTTTTGCATAAGATGCGCCATGCCGACGCGATGGGCGTGCAGGTCGGCGGCGAGGTTTCTTTCGATTGGCCGACCATCCAAAAACGCAAGGACAAAACGCTCGCCACTTTGCGGGCGGGCATTCGGAGTCTGTTGACGTCAAGAAAGGTGGACATGATTGAGGGGCGCGGCGTTTTGAGCGGGCCGGGCGCCATCGCCGTGACGGGTGCGGACGGATCCGAGCGGACGCTTCGTTCCGCCAAAACGATTCTGGCTACCGGCTCCGTGCCGATCCGGCCGCCGGCATGGCCTGACGACCGGGATCGCGTTTGCACGACCGACGAGGCGCTGCACTGGAAGACGCTTCCAAAAAAACTGCTGATCGTGGGGGGCGGCGTGATCGGCGCTGAATTCGCATGTATGATGCAGGCCTTCGACGTTGATGTCACCGTTGTGGAAATGAAGGATCGCTTGATTCCGGAGATGGACGAAACCTCGGGCCGAACGCTGGCTAAAATACTGTCGAAAAGAGGCGTTGCAATTTTACTGGACAGTAAAATCGACGCGTTGACCTTGGCGGGCGAGAACGTACAAGCCGAGATGCCGGGGAAGGAGCCGTTGGCGTTCGATCGGGTTCTGGTCGCCATAGGCCGTCGGCCCAACACGGAAAACATGGGGTTGGAAACGGTTGGCATCGAGACGGACCGGCGCGGATTCGTGCCGGTGGACGACACCATGCGTACCGCGGCCAAAGACGTGTATTGCATTGGCGACGCCAACGGGCGCGTGCTGCTGGCGCATGCGGCCAGCGCCCAGGCGGTCACGGCGGTGTGCGACGCGCTGGGCCGTGAACCGGAACCGGTCGGCCCGATTCCATGGGCGGTATACACCTTTCCCGAGGCGGCCGGCGTTGGCATGACCGCCGAACAGGCGGTCGCGCGCGGACACGGCGTTCGCATCGGCACGTTCCCGCTTGGGTTTCTGGGCAAGGCCATGGCGGCCGGCGAAACGGACGGCGCGGTCAAGGTTGTTGCCGATCACGAAACCGACGCGCTGCTCGGCGTGCATATGCTCGGGCACAATGCCACGGAAATTATCGGGGCGGCCATGGTTCTGATGACGGTCGGCGGCAAAGCCCGTGATTTGGGTCGCATGATTTTCCCGCATCCGACCCTTGGCGAAGCCCTCAAGGAGGCGGCGGAGGATGCGCATGGCTGTGCGCTGCATCTGCCGGCGCGCAAGCGCGTGCGCAAAACGGCGGTGTCGACCCCATGAGCTAAGGCGGGCTTCGCACGCAACCCAATGTTTTTTCTACCACGGAAAACGCGGAAGACGCGGAAGGAAGCACGAGGAGCTGAGCGGAAAGATCATTTCCGTTTTCGATGTTGAATGTTCGATGTTCAAAAAGTTCAGTTGCCGCCCATAAGGGCATAAAAAAAGGAGATCGGACATGCTGGAATGGCTGAAAACGTTGACGCCGCACGATGGGGGCGCACACGACGGGAACGGTTCGTCATCCGTCGGCTGGCGGGTCAACAGCCACATTCATCTGCCGCCGAATTTCAGTGCGTTCGCAACGGTCGATCAGGCGCTGGATCAGGCTTGCGGGGAAAAAATCGGCGTACTGGGCGCGAGCAACTACTACGATTTCTCCGTTTACGAGACGTTTGATCGCCAAGCCCGAGAACGCGGTATTTTTCCTTTGTTCGGCGTCGAGATTGTCGCCATGGACGACGTCCTGAAACGAAGCGGCAAGAGGGTGAACGATCCCGGTAATCCGGGGAAAATCTATGTGTGCGGCAAAGGGATTGTCCGCTTCGCGCCCATGTCCGAAGCGGCCGAGCGGCTGATGCAGTTGATTCGACGCAACGATACCGTCCGCATGAAAGCCATG
>SLMC01000250.1 GCA_007133745.1 Kiritimatiellia bacterium | reverse complement strand
GGTAGAACGATCAATGCCTGTAATCGTGTTGATGCAGGCCATAACGCAAGGGAGAACCATTGTATGAACGACGCACCCACGGACATAATCAGCCGCGAAACCATCGGTCAGGGCCTGAAAAATATGGGCATCGAACCGGGCGACAAGATCGTCATGCACTCCAACCTGCAAAGCCTGGGCAAGGCCCGCGTGCTGACCAAGCTGCCCAACTGCGGTGCGGACGCGCTGATTGACGGATTTCTGGACGCGGTCGGGCCCGAAGGCCTGCTGTGCCTGCCCACGTTCACCAAAACGTTCGCAAGCCCCGCGTCCGGTCCTGTCGGCGACTTCTACGATCCCGACACGACGCACAGCCGCGTCGGCAGCATCACCAATGTGTTTCTTCAGAAGCCCGGCCGCGTCCGCTCGCTGCATCCGACGCATTCGTGGGCGGCGCTCGGAGCGCGGGCGCAGGAGCTGGTTGAAGGGCACGAAAAATCCACGACGTTCGGACGGGACACGCTGTGCGGACGGATGTACGACTGGGATTTCAAGATTGTCTGGTTCGGCACGACCGGCACGACCAGCACCAGCACGCATTTCCCCGAAGATTGGCTGGACTTGCCCTACATGGCCACGGAAGACGCGCTGGTCAAGGATGGCGACGGGTTCCGGAAAACGCAGGTCTTCCGCGCGCCGTCCGGTCCACGCGAATTCTACAAGAACGGCTGCAAGCTCGACAAGCTGCTCGAGACGTGGAACATTCAAAGCGAAGGGCTCGTGCACAAGGCCACGGTTAAAATCATGCGGCACCGCACCTTTATCAACCTGCTCCTGCGGGCAATGATGAACGATCCGTGCCTGCTGCTGGCGGACGGCAAGGACGACGCTTTTCACGAGCAGTTCTATCGTCTGAACGTCGAGCACACCCGCCGCTTCGTGGCCGAGCATGGCGGCGAAGACGGCGTGATGCAGGCGTTGAACTGCCAGCAGGAATAGGCGTGGCTAGGGGCTAGGGGTTAGGGGTTAGTGCCTCAATCACGCCGTCCTGCCGAAAAAACAAGAAATAGGATGCGTGATTGCTTGTGAGTGTGTGCAGGAAAACTCACATACTCCCAAACCCACATACCCACACACTTGGGTTAAGGTGCGGGCAGTTCGAAGTCGCAGACGGCCTGGGTCGCGGGCGCCAGCGTCACGCGAACGATCCGATTCGGATTCTTCTCGCCGATATACACGCGGTCGGCCGACGCGGCGATCCACCACGGATTGACCAAGGCGATATCCGCCCCTTCGGATACGGAATCCCGGTTGCCGGACCGACCCCATTGCGCCACGACATTGCCGGCCGCATCGAGCATCGTCACGCGGCTGCGCACACGGTCGGGCACGACGAGCCGGCCGAACGGGTCCATATCGAACCGGCCGGCATTGCAGACGCAGCGCTCGGCGTGCGTCACGCCCTGATACTGGGCCGGCAGCGGACTGAACACGCCGTGCCGCATCCACTCCGCGCCCTGCACGCGCAGCCGATGATTGTTGTGCAAATGCCAGAACACCTCGGGCACGGGTTTCCATAGGTCGCTGTCGGGCCGGCGCGCGGGTTTCGGTACGGGCGCGTCTTCGGCCATGCCGTCAATCCGTCCGCCGTCGGCGCCAAATTTAACGATGCTGCCCTGCCAGCGCAAGAGATGGTCGAAGCTGCCGTCTGCGGTCATGGCCGGGTAATAGCGATCCAGCGGATCGGGCAGCACGGCGGCGAAATCGCTCGGATAGGTCACGCCGAGGGGCAGAATGTTTTCCCCGACATACATATTGCCTTGCCGATCCACGCGTACGCCCTGTGCGCCGGCCCGCAGATAGGCGACCTGGCGCGGGTTCTTCATTTCGCCGTCCGGTCCGAACACGGCCAGCGCGGTGCCGTAGACCCAGCCGCGTTCCCAAGGCGCGCGTCTGTCGTCGGGCCGGTCCCGATCGTAATACATCACGTAGATGTTCCCCGCCGCATCGACGGTCATGCCGCGCGAGGTGGTTCCGCTGGCGCCTTTCATGACGCGAACGATTCGATCAGTCTCCATGCGCCCGCCGGGGAAGGGAACCTGTTTGCCGTCCAGCGTGAAGCGGCGCACATGCGTTTTGGTCCAGCCGCTCCAGCGTCCGTCGCCCCACGTGAGGGCGTACAAATGATCGTCGGGGCCCAGGGCCGTTTCGACCACGTAGTATCGTTCCTTGCCTTCGGGACAGGTCAGGCGCACATCCGTCACCGATTCCCCGTCGCTGTCGTAGCGCAGCAACTGGTTCCAATTGTTGACGTACAACGCGTCGCGCCTGGAGTCGAGCATCAACTGCAGCGGTTCGACAGTTACGGCGGGCACGCGCGGGTTCGACGGGTCCGGGCGCGGCGGGACCGGACAAATTTCGCGATGGCCGCCGAACGTGTCCCCCTCGTCCTCGATGCGCAACAGGCGCCACCGGGTCCATTGGGCGCCGGGATTGGATACGCCCAGCCAAATCACCGGGCGCGCCCCGCTAAAGTCGGACGCCATGCTGAGACGATAGGATGGACCCGGCCTATTTTTTCCCGTGCGCACAAAAGCGTCCTCGATCACGGTCTCCTGCTCCCGTTCGCCTTCCGGGCTGAAGCGCAGGAGCCGTGCCTCTTTCATGGTCGGCGGATAGTCGTGGATACCGCGGCGGTAGCCTTCCTCGGCGCCGGCCAGCACATAGACCTGCCCGGTAACGGGATGCACCGCCACCTGTTGCGGACGCTGCACCTCGATGGAACGCATCAGTCCGGCGCCGGGCGTGTAAACCGCAACGTTGTTGCCGCCATGGTTGCAGACATAGACGTTGCCTTGCGCATCGGTGGCCAGTCCTTTGGGACGATTGACGCTGAAGCCGGGTCCGCCCCGATTCTCGTCGTCGCCGGTGAAGATTTCCGCCGGGCCCGGACTGTCCAGTCGCAGCCGGTACACGGAATGCCGAAAGATGACCTTGCGCGCATCGTGGCCCAAATAGCCGGCTTCGGCGGCCGAGACGTACAGGTTTTTTCCGTCCGGCGACACGGCCACGAACAGGAGTCCGGCGTCGGCCAGCTTGAGCAGTTGCGTATCCAGCGCGCCTTGCGGCACGCGCCCGTCCGTGCCGATACGCGTCAGCCGCCGCGCATCGCCTGCCGAGCCGGGAATGAGCAACATGCCGTCCGGTCCCAGCGCCATCGACCCCACGTTCCCGCCGGGCAGATTGTAGCCGCGCCGAAAGTGGACGGATCCGTCCGGCAGCCGCACGGGATCGAGTCCGGCCAGTTGCTCGACCGGCATGTCGTCGGGCGCGGGCGCGATTTGCCGTACGTATTCGCCGTCACGGTTCAACACGATCACGCCGGCGGAACACGCCATGTAAAGATGCCCCTCGCCGTCGGCGACCATGGCATGAATGTTGCCGTACCATCCCGGCTGATAGCCGATCGTGCGGTCGTAGATCGCGCGCGTGCCCAAACCGATTGCCGCGCTGTATTTTCCGGGCTCGACCCGCTCGCCGGCATCGTTCGTGCCGTCCCAGACCAACGTTTGAGCGAGGGTATGGCTGGCAAACGGTTCAGGCGCGTTGGCGCCCAAAACGCCCGCTGCCAAATGCCGCACCGTGTCGCCGGCCTGGTTTCGAATCAGAACAGTCGCGTCGGACGCATCGGCGGTTGCGAAACGGATCAGGATCTGTCCGTCCCGGATTTCCGCCGAAGGCAGCCGCTTGAAGGTCGGGCCATTTGCCATGCGCGGCCCTGTCCCCATGCCCAGAACCGAACCCGCCGTCAAGAAAACAACCGCCTTGAGAACCGACATCTTGCTTCGCTTCGATCCGATCATGGGCATGCCTCCCTCCTTCATTAACGCAGACGCCTTCACTGTCATCCCGTGGAACAACGGAATGATGGAACGTTGGAACAATGGTAGCACGCGGAAACGGAGATTGCCTCTCTCAAAGATTCTGCCCAGCGCTTTGCGGAAGGCAGACGCAAGACAAGGCGCCGTCCACGGGCTGTCAAAGGCTTACGCCATTCCAATCTTCCATAGTTCTAAAATTCCATGCGCTGTGGAATGGCGCTGAGCCGCTTTCGTTGTTTTCGCGTCACGGATCCAGCGGCAACAGCGCGTCCTGGGCGTAATCGAAGGCGATGACGCTGACGCGGCGGTTGACGCTGTCGGAAACATAGAGTTTTCCGGCCGCCGCGTCAAGACTGGCCGGCCAGGCGAAGCGGATGTCCGGCCCCTGATCGTCCGCGTTTCCGTATCGGCCAATACGCGCCAGACGGTTACCGGCCGCATCCAGCACGACTACGGAGAAACGGAAGACATCAGGAACATAAACGCGACCGAACGGATCGACGGCCAAACGGGCGGACAGCCCCGCGCCGGGCGCGTCGTAACGGCCCATGTCGGCGGCAGGCAACGGACCCATGCCCTGATACAGCCACCGGG
>SLMC01000294.1 GCA_007133745.1 Kiritimatiellia bacterium | reverse complement strand
TTCTGCAACGCCCTGTGCGAAAGTCCGAGGCAAGACCAATGGCCGACCATTGGCTTTCAAGGATTTCCAACACTCCAATCTTCCACTATTCCATAATTCCAGACGCTATGGGATGGGACTGTTTTTTTGGTTTTCACATATAAGCATACGTTCTCGGCATCGATGCAAGGAGATCCTCATCATGAGAATTGGAATTATTGGCGCGGAAAACTCGCACAGCGCGGCGATCGCCCGCACCTTGAACGTGAAAAAATGCGTGCGAGGCGTCTCGGTAACGGCGATCTGGGGAGAAACGGACGCTTTCGCCCGAGCGGCTGCCGAGAAAGGGGCCATTCCGAACATCGTCAAGACGCCCCGCCAGATGCTGGGCGACATCGATGGCCTGATCGTGGATCATCGGCATGCCCGTCATCATCTCAAAGCGGCCCGGCCTTTCCTTGAGGCCGGCATCCCCGTTTTCGTCGATAAACCCTTTTGCTACCGAAGCCGGGAGGGCAAGGATTTTCTGGACCTGGCCCGCAAGACGAAAACCCCCGTCACCAGCTACAGCGCCGTGCCGATTCAGAAAAGTTTTGCGGCGTTTCGCAAAAAAATCGCGACCCTGGGCGATCTTGCCGGCGGCGCGACATTCGGGCATTGCGACTTGCGCAGCCCTTACGGCGGCGTGTTCTTCTATGGCGTTCACCAAGTGGAAATGGCCGGCGAGATTTTCGGATACAACGTCAAATCCGTGCACATCACGCAAAACAGGGAATGTTCGACCGGCCAGCTTCTGTATGCGTCCGGCGTTGCCGTCACGCTTCACTTTTTCAAGCAAGCCCGCCCGAAATTCGCCTTAAGCGTTGTCGGCAGCAAAGGAATCCGCCATCAGGAGATCGCAAGCGATCCGGACCCCTATCTGGGCGGCATCAAGCGCTTTACGGCCATGTTCCGTACGCGCCGCGAACCGCGCCCGCACAACGACATTCTGCAAACGGTACGGATACTTGAAGCTCTGGAACGCTCGGTGAAGTCCGGACGCATCGAAAAAGTCCTGTAACTTGGGGTTGCCTTGCGATAAAAAATTCAGTATCTTGCGGCTTATCGTTACGAGGGATCAGGATCATGTCGTTTGTCAACTTCGCCAAAAAAGAGATTAATTTCAAGATCGTTTATTACGGTCCGGCTTTGTGCGGCAAGACCACCAACCTTGAAGTGCTGCACAAGGTCATGCCGGACGAAGCGCGCGGCGAAATGACCATGCTGTCGACCCAGCAGGATCGCACGCTCTATTTCGACTTCCTGCCGCTCAAGTCGAACGCCATCAAGGGATTCATCTCGCGTTTCCAATTGTACACGGTGCCGGGCCAATCCATATACAACGAAACGCGGCGGCTCGTGCTGACATCGGTTGACGGCATCGTTTTCGTGGCGGATTCGCAATGGGAGGAGATGGAACATAACGCGGAAAGCTTCGAGAATTTACAGGACAATCTTAAAGGCCATCGCCGCAAATTGGAGGACATTCCCTACATTTTGCAGTTCAACAAGCGCGATTTGCCGAATATCGCACCGGTGGAATACATGGATTTCATGCTGAACCAGCAGGAGGAAAAGGCGGCGTTCTTCGAATCCGTGGCCAGTCAGTGCGTCGGAGTGTACGAGGCGCTGAACATGATCTGCAAAATCGTCATGGCTCAATTCATTCGCGAACATAACATGGGGGCAACCACCGAAGCCCCCAACGAAAAGGATCTCGCCGTCAAAGCGAGTTGAAACGCCATGGAAACAGGCTACGCCATAACTGAAAAACAAAGCCGCGCGCTCGACACGGCGCTGTCGGATCTGCTGGTGCTGGCGGAAGCCGAATCGGTGTTCATGAGCGACCACGGCGGCAACCTGATTGCCTGCTGCAGCGCCGAAACGCACAACGACGGCCTTATTCAAACCGTAGCGGCCCTGGCGGCAGGCGCGTTCAACGCCACGCGCGAACTGGCCGCACTGGTGAAAGAACCCGAGTTTCGCGCCATTTACCATCAGGGATCAAACCGCAGCATCTACATCCATGCGCTGCCCTCCGATTTCATCGTGCTGGTCGTTTTTGGCGAAGCGACGCCCGTCGGACTGGTCAAGCTTTACGTGGAACGAACCGGCCGGGAAATCGAATCGGTGATCCGAACCATCGGGCGACAGGATGCGGCGACCGCCGGCAAGCAGGCCGTAAAATTCGAACTGCGCGATGGCGATGACATGTTCGACCGCTAACGCGAGGCGCCACTATGCCCATGCTCTCCGCAACCGTGCTACTGTTTCTCGTCATGGGCATGCTGCCGACCACCGTGGCCGTGGAAATGACCGTCAACGGCATCCGTCAGATTTTCTTTGCCGCCACACCGTGATCGACTATGGAATCCGTACTGAACAGCATTGACTCGCCGAAAGATCTCGAGAAACTGGATCTGAAACAGCTCGAACAGCTTGCGCGCGAATTGCGTACGCTCATCATCGAGACCGTCAGCCGGACGGGCGGACATTTGGCGGCCAATCTGGGCGTTGTCGAACTGGCCGTGGCCTTGACGCGCACGTTCGATCCGGCACGAGACCGACTGATCTGGGATGTGGGACATCAGGGATACGCCTACAAGGTTCTAACCGGACGGCGCGAGCGTTTCAGCACGCTGCGCCAGTATGAAGGCGTTTCCGGATTCTTGCGGCGCGAAGAAAGCCCGTGCGACGCCTTTGGCGCAGGCCATGCCGGCACCGCCCTGTCGGCGGCTTTGGGCATGGCGGCGGCCCGCGACCGACAAGACGGCGACGAGCATGTTGTCGCGATTGTCGGCGACGGCGCCATTGGCTGCGGCATTTCCCTGGAAGCCTTGAACAATCTGCACGGAACCACGCAACGCCTGATCGTGGTCCTGAACGACAATGAAATGTCCATAGCCGAAAATGTCGGAGCCCTGTCCCGGCATTTGGGCGGCATGCTGGCAAACCCCCGTTACAACCGATGGAAAGGCTCGGTGGAAAGCGTGGCCGGCAAAATGGGCTTGGCCTGGTTGCGCTCGGCCTATTACAAGGTCGAGGAGGCGGCAAAAAGCCTGTTCTTGCGAAGCGCTTATTTCGAGGAGATGGGGCTGCGCTATGTCGGACCGATCGACGGGCACAATCTTTCGGCTTTGCTGGATGCTCTGGACATCGCGAAACATGCCCGTCGGCCGATTCTTCTGCATGTGACCACCCGCAAGGGCAAAGGTTTTGCGCAGGCGGAAAAGGAACCGGAAAAATGGCATGGCGCGTCCGCTTTTCATCTTGAAACAGGGAAACCGATTACAACGAACGACAGTCCGCCCTATTCGCAGGTATTCGGGTCCGTGCTGGAAAAAATGGCCGAACAGAACGACCGCATCGTGGCGATCACGGCCGCCATGGCGGCCGGCACGGGCTTATCGGGCTTTGCGAAGCGTTTCCCTCGACGTTTTTTCGATGTCGGCATTTCGGAAGAACATGCCGTCGTCTTCGCCGCCGGCATGGCCTGTCACGGCTTCACGCCGGTGTTCGCCGTGTATTCGACCTTCCTGCAACGCGCCGTGGATTGCGTCATCCACGACGTCTGCCTGCAAAACCTGCCGGTCGTGTTCTGTCTGGACCGAGCCGGCATCGTCGGAGACGACGGACCCACCCACCATGGCGTCTTCGATATCGCCTTGCTTCGGCCCGTCCCGGGACTGACGATCATGCAGCCGGCCGACGAGTCGGAATTGGCACGCATGCTTCTGACCGCCCTTCAGTCGGGGCGGCCGACGGCGATTCGCTATCCGCGCGGACCCGGCCGCGGCGTGGCGGTTCCGCAAGAGGTGACGCCACTCGAAATCGGCAAGGCCCGTATCGTGCGCCAACCCGAATCCGGACACGCGGCCGGAGCCCTGCCCGGCGGACCCGTTTGGATATGGGCGCTGGGCGACATGCTGTCGACGGCGGAATCGACCGCCGATCTGCTGGCCGCGCAGGGCGTGGCGGTCGGCGTGGTCAACGCTCGATTCGTTCGTCCGCTGGACACGGCGCTATTGGCTCGGCAGGCGCAAGACGCCCGCCTGATCCTCACCCTGGAAAACGGTGTGGCCAAAGGCGGATTCGGCAGCGAGACGGAAGAGGCTTTGACCGAGATGCGCTTTGCGGGCATCGTTCTGAGACGAGGGTGGCCGGACGCATTCGTGCCGCAAGGCAAAGCGGACATTCTGCTGGAACGCTACGGCCTGACACCCGAGGCCCTGGCCCGCGACGTGGTCGCAGCGTTGAAAAAACAGCGTCAGGGCTGAAAGTGAAGGATAACCATCGTTCAACTGCGGAAACATGACGTCACAAAGCGGGCTGTCGCCCGCAACCCAAGTGTGTGGGTATGTGGGTTTGTGAGTATGTGAGTTTTCACCCACACACTCACGCACCCACACACTCACAAACAATCACGCCTCCAATTTCTTGTTTTT
>SLMC01000174.1 GCA_007133745.1 Kiritimatiellia bacterium | reverse complement strand
TGTTGCGTAACCCCTTCGGGGTTGATTTCCTGATCGCGCTTGGCCTTTGTTGATTAACCCCTTCGGGGTTGGTTGATTGGACCGTGCTGATGATTCCATTGCGTCATCCCTTCGGCGTTGGTCCCCGACCCCAACGGGGTCATGCAACATAGGCCGGGGCAGCGCCCCGGTATCGCGCATCCACCACCCAATCCCCGACCCCAACGGGGTCGCGCAAATCAAGACTCGGCGCCCGGCATAGCCTTTTGCACATGGCGCTCGATAGCGGCTTGTTCACGTGGGGTCAGCTCGCGCCATTGGCCGGGCGGCAGCTTGTCGAGCAGAATACCCGCCTGCTCGATGCGGGTTAGGCGCGACACACGCAATCCGACCTGATCGCACATTTTGCGAATCTGCCGATTGCGGCCTTCGCGCAAAACGAATTCCAGCCGCGCGCCGGCCGGCTGCCGATTGCGCCGCACAACCCGCACCGCAACGGGCCGGATACGATAGCCGTCCAGCGTCATCGGCGCGCGCAAGCGCTCCAGTACATTGGGGTCGACTGAACCGAGCACATCGATCCGATAGGTTTTCTCCGCGCCGTAGCGCGGATGGGTCAGCGCCTGAATCCAGGCGCCGCTGTTGGTCATGATCAGCAGTCCGTCCGAATCGGCATCGAGTCGGCCAACCGGCCGCATTGTTTCGGGAATATCTTTCAGGAATTCATACACGGTTGGGCGGCCTTGACCGTTGCGGCTGCAGACGCAGCCGGCCGGTTTATGCAGCACGATGGCGCGGCGCGGTCCAAGGGCTGCCGGCAAAGGGCGCCCGTCCACGGATACGCGGGCGTTGTCCGGCGCGATGCGGCAACCGGGTTCGAGAACGGTTCGGCCATCGACCGCAACGCGGCCCGCCGCTATCAGGTCCGCCGCGCCGCGCCGCGAGGCCGCGCCCCGTTCCGCCAGATACTTTTGCAATCGGATGGATTTTCCGCTCATGGTTGTTTCTTACGGAACATAGAGGTTTTCAGGGGTAACCGAGCTTCGACCGGCTACCTAACGGCAAAGAATGTTTGCCACAAAAAATCACGTGACTTTTTGTGGCTATTCTTCTTCCTCTGATCCAAGACAAAGAATTCTTTTTTTCCGGTTCATGTCATCTTTCCCCTTTTTGTGAATTCTCGTGACTTTTTGTGGCTATTCTTCTTTACCTCTCTTTAAAACATTCAGGTTATAGTTTCTCTTGCAGCTTTATCCGCTTGTCATACTCAACCGTTTGGTGTATAGATCGTCAACATGAAAAACACTTCAATCACAAGACGCTTTGCGGATGTTTTTATTGGGGTTGGGCTGGCGCTGCTCGCGTTGGCCGTGTATTGGACCACATCGAGTTCCGGCGCCTATTTAGGTTGGTCGGCCAATCTGATCGCGCAACGGCTGGGCCTGGCTCTGGATCTGACCCCGAATCAGCCGCTCTGGAAGATGCTGGCCGGACTGTTGGCCGGCGTGGCGGGCGACGCGGCGATCCGGCTCAATCTTTTCAGTGCGCTATGCGGGGCGGCGAGCGTGGGGCTGCTCTACGCGCTTGTGAAGCACACCGTTGAGCGGTCCATCAATGTCACGGTTATCGACGAGCGACGCGCGGCGGTTGCCGCGCGGCTGGCCGGACTGGTCTCGGCGCTGGCGCTGGCTTTCAGTACGCCGTTCTGGGTTGTTTCGACCCGTGCGCATACGGCCGCGTTTCATGTTCTTTTGCTCCTGATCGCCATTGCGGTTCTGGCCCGGTTCGGCAAGACGGGCTTCCGGCGGCATGCGTTCCTGTTCGCTGTGCTGTATGGTGTCGGCCTGGCGGAATACGAAGCGTTCTGGCCGCTCGCGCCGTTGGCTGTCGGCTATTTTCTCTTTGTCTGCTGGCGCGAAAAACTGGCAAGGCCTCTGTTTCTGACGGCTGTGGCGGGGCTGGCCCTGCTCGCGCTGCTGGCGACATACGGAGGGGCGGCCCTGCGGTTTTCCCGACTCGAAAGCTACGAGCTGCGCGGTTTTTCGGGGCTCGGTCCGGTTGTCTGGGATTTCTGGCGGATTCAGTATCACCTGCTGGCGCGGGGTTTGCCCCGTGTCGGCTGGCTGACCATTGTTCTGTTTACGATTCTGCCGTGGCTGATTTGTCTGCTGGTCGCCCGCCGCGCGTTGAACGAGGAAAAGGACTGGTCCTACTACATTCTGCATGTCGTGCTGGCGGGCATCGCCGCCGCGATACTGCTGAATGTTCCGTTTTCGCCCTGGTCCATTCAGCCGGGAACAGGGTATGTACGGGTCATGCCCTATCTGCTGACCGCAATGACGGTAGGCTACCTGGCGGCTTACGGGTGGCTGCTCCCGTTCGGCTGGTGGCCGGACGACCGCGATCCGCGCCGTCCCGTGTTGCGCGGGGTCATGTGCGGATTGCTCTTCGTGCCTGTGCTGGCGCTGGTCGGGTTTGTCGCTGTTCGCAATTATCCCGAGGCCGATGCGCGCTCGGGTGTTGCCGTCAATCGCTATGTGCAGGAGATAGTCGAATCGGTTCCCGAACGGTGCGACTGGCTGTTTACGGACGGGGTTCTCGACGATCTGATCGCGATCGAGGCCGACCGTCGGGGCCGTTCGCTGAAAACGCTGAATTTGCGGGGCGGCCAACAAGCCTATTACGTTCGCTATATTGCCGGACAAATGGAGACGCCGCGCTTGCGTAATTTGGCGGGAATCGACTTGGTGCGTCTGGCCCGCGAATGGATGGGTTCGGGCCGGGAAGCGGCGGACTCGATCGCGGTCATGGCATTGCCGGACTTGTGGGTGGGCGCCGGCTACGAGCCGCAACCGCATAAATTGGTCTTTCTGGCGGCGGACCCTGGGTCGCCGTTGCCAGCCAATGCGTTCGAGGCGCATCGTCGGCTTTGGGATCGGCTCGAACATGTTTGGGAACCGTTGACCGATGCGCCGTCCTATCTACGGCCGGTTTCCGGCTATTTTCGGGCGCACGCGGCGCTGGTGGTCAACAATTTCGGCGTGACGCTCGAGGATGCCGGACGCCGCGACGAGGCGTTTCAGGCCTATGCCGCCGCGCGCGCGATCAATCCCTACAATGTCAGCGCGTTGCTGAATCAGTGGGTGCTGTTTCAATCGGGTCAGGCGCACGAGGATTCGGACGCGCTGGCTCGGGATATGGCTTCGTTGCGTCATGCGGTGGAGGAAGGCGGACTCGATCTTTGGGCATTGGCGCGTCGGCATGGCTATGTGCGGGCGCCGCAGGCGTTTCAGGTTATGGGCTGGGGCTGGGCGTTGTCGGGTCAGCCGGGCGCCGGCGTGGCGGGCATGAAAAAGGCGCTCGAGCTGGCCGATGTCGAGCAGCGCTCGGCTATCCGGCAAAGCCTGGCCGACCTGCATTTTCTGAGCGATGAAGACGCGGCCAGCGAGGCGCTCTATTTCGAGCTGCTGGTCGAAAATCCTGACAATGTTCGCGCCTTGCTCGGCATGGCGCGGGTCTCCTATCGCAAAGGCGAGCTGGACCAGGCTATCGCTTACATGAACCGGGCGAAAGACGCGGGGGCGGACCCGAAAATCCTGGCCATGGAATGGGCCACGCTGCATCTGGCGACCGGCGCGCGCGACAAGGCGCGCATTGTGCTGGAGGAAGCGGTCGAGCTGGACCCGAAGAACATGCGCGCCTGGGCGATGCTCGCGGAAATCTTCGTGCGCGAGGACGAACCCCGTGAACTCGCGCGCGCGCTGCGTCCGTTGGAAACACAACGGAACACGGCTTTGCTCGTGCCGGTCCTGCGCGGCGAGGCCGCGCTGAACCAAGGCGATATCGTCGAGGCTCGGCAGCAGTTCGAGATGGCGTATGCCATGGGGAACCGGTCGCAACATGTGCTCGACAGGTTGCTTGTTTTGGCCATGACCGGCGGGGAGAAGGACCAGGCCTTGCGGCATGCCCGCGATCTGTTGCGGGCGGATATCGAGCATAGTCTGGCCAATTTCGCAATGGGCATGGCCGAGCAGGAACGCGGATTTCCGGATCGCGCCGAGGATTTCTATCGGCGCAGTCTGATTCGCCGCCGTTCGCCTGTTGCGCTCAACAACCTGGCCATGCTGTTGCAGAAACAGGGCGATTATGCCGAGGCCGAAACCTTGGCTCTTGAAGGGCTGGCCCTCGAAGACAAGGGCGGGGTTGAAGCGCATTTGCACGACACTTACGGACTGATCCTGATGCGAACCGGTCGGCTTGCCGAAGCGCGCCAGGCGTTCGAGAAGGCGCTGGCGTCTTCGCCGCCCCCGCTTGTGGCCCATATCCATCTCGCGGAATTGCTTCTGCAACAAGGCGAGCGCGCGGTCGCGCTCGAAATGCTCGACAAGGCGGAACAGCATCGCGCGGCCTTGTCGCCCTCGGAACAGGCCGACCTGGACGCCTTGCGCCAGAAAGCGGCGAGGTGACCGATAGAATGTCGGTCCTACGTAGGTCGGACTTT
>SLMC01000109.1 GCA_007133745.1 Kiritimatiellia bacterium | reverse complement strand
ATGTTTTCGGGCTCGGGCGAGTCAAAAGACGCAACAGCGGCATAGCGCGCCTTGACCTCCTTGGCCCCTAGCGACACGCGCCAGTCGTCGCCAAGCGGAAACAGCGCATGCGCATGGACGCGGTCAAGGCTCTTGTCGTAGGCGCGAACGATCGCGCCGAAATCCTCGGCAGACTCGCTGCCGTCGTTGAAATCCTTTACGCTGAAGCCACCGTCGCTGTAGGCATATTCCGTGCGGGACGATGAAAAGAGGCCCGCCATGAGCGCATAGCGCGGATGGGAAAAGGCGACGAGCCCGGACCATTCATCGTCCTGCACCATGCCCATGAGCACAAGACTCTCGGCATGGCGGAAAAAATTAAGCTGCATCAGGGTCAGCGAAACATAGCGCGAACCGCCGCGACTGCCGGCCATGGCCCAAGGAAGCGCAAACCAGCCGTCCTCGGCCTCGACCCGCACATGCAGGCCTTGCTCGTCCTCGTCCCATTCCGACTCGATCGCCAGCGTCTTGAGCAGGTTCAATCGAAACAGATTACGCTTGCTTTCCTCTATGGCCTCCGTCGTAAGCGAATCGCCTTCACGGAAGGCCAACTCGCGCCGCAGCGCCGATTCGCGCACTCGGTCCGTCTTTATGCTGATTCGCGCAACGATGTTCGTCGGGTCCGCGCCGGCCCGCTCGGCGGCAAAGGCATTCCCGCCGCCTGCAAGCAAAACGCAGCCCGCCACGACCGGCAAACGAACACGCCAGCAGGCGAAACACGACGGTCTATGGTAGCCTTTCCGGTGGAAGTACATTTGCGCCTTAATCATGCTGTTCTGCCGAAAAAAAATTGGATGCGTGATTCTTTGCGAGTGAGCGACGGTTTGCAAGCGCAAAAAGTATGTTCGCTCAAGCGGGTCGCGTAAGTAAACACACGGCAAAGCGAGGGCGCCGACAATGCGTATGTCCCTTATGGTTTTTATAACAAAATAATCCGTGCAATCCGTGTAATCCGTGGTTACATTGCCTGTTTTTCCGAGGAGTAGGACTCGTATTTTCAGCGAAGCTGGCTAGCGCTCATGAATGCTGTCGTCACCGAATTCAACCTGCTTGGCCCTTATGGCGAAGGACTGCCCTCGCTCTGGCAAGGCCTGCAGTCGCGCGAAACTGCGTTTAGCGAAATCGACCGCTTCGACACCGGCCCGTTTGTCAGTCGCCACGCCGCCCTCGTGCCCGACCTCGACCCGGCCTCGTCCGATTCGCTCGTCTTTCAAATGATCCGACGCCTGCTCCCCGACCCCGCCCCGCTCCCGACAGACGCAACGCTGCTGCTGGCCACAACAGTCGGCGCCATCGACCGCCTCGAACAGAACGCGCTTCGCAACGGCAACGATCCCGAGGCGGGAACGCCCGAACGCCTGCTCGCCAAAGTGCACAAGCGCCTGGGCACGACCGGCCCGGCCCGCATCGTCTCCGCCGCCTGCGCCTCGTCCACCGTCGCTCTGGCGGAAGCCGCCTCCATAATCCGATCCGGCGAAACCGACGCCGTCCTCGTCGTCGCTTGCGACTGCGTCAGCGAATTCGTCTTTTCAGGCTTCTCCACGCTCATGGCGCTCGACCCCGACGGCGCACGCCCGTTCGATACCGACCGCAAAGGTCTGTCCCTCGGCGAAGCCGCCGCCTGGGCTCTCGTCATGAGCGAGGCCCGCGCGCAACGGGAAGGCCGGTCCGGCATGGCAACCTTGACCGGATACGGACTCTCCAACGACGCCAACCATATGACCGGCCCCGCCCGCGACGGCGCCGGACTGGCCCGCGCCATCCGTCAGGCCTTGCGATCCGCCAATCAAACGCCCGACCATGTCGCCGCCATTCATGCGCACGGCACCGGAACCGCCTATAACGACGCCATGGAAATGAAAGCGTTCCATACCGTTTTCGAAAACAAACCCCGCCCCGTCTTCTCCATCAAAGGCGCCGTCGGACATACCCTGGGAACCGCCGGCCTGCTCGAAACGCTCGTCGCCATGCAATGCCTCAAGGAACGCCTCGCGCCGCCTACCGTCGGCTTGCGTCAGCCCGACCCGCTTGCCCTAAACTGGGTCTCCAGCGAACCGCAACCGTTCTCCGTCGGCAACAGCGTCTTAAACGTCAACTCAGGATTCGGCGGCATCAATGCCGCCCTGTTGATTGAAGCGTGAAGAGGAAACCATGAAAAGCAATCCTGTTTTGCTGGGCGCCGGCTGGATCGAACCCCGCCGTTGCGGCAGACTCCGCTCCGACAAGGTCTGGTCGCTGCAGGACGATCTTGACCTTGACCAGCTCGGCCGACACCCCGACCTGTTTCCGGTCCGCCCCAAAAACTACGCCCGCTTCGACCGGCCCTCCCGGCTGACCTGCTGCGCCGTCGCCCTCGCCTTGCTCGACGCCGAACACGCTGTTCAGCCGGACGCCCCGCAGCCTATCGGCATTCTCGGCTCGCATCGCGGCGGCTCGCAAACCGCCAACCGCGCCTATTTCGACGACTACCTCGCCTGCGGCCGCACCCTGGGCCGCGGCAACCTGTTCATCTACACGCTGCCGACCAGCCCTCTGGCCGAGTCCGCCATCCACTTCAAACTGGGCGGACCCTGCTTCCACGTCACCCCCGCCCAAGCCCCCTTAAGCGATCTGCTCGCCATCGGCACAAGACTCATTCAGGACAGCCAATGCCGCGAAATCCTGCTCGTCGTATCGGACGACAACAGCGCCACCGCGCTTCTGCTCGGCCCGGTCGGCGCCGCCCGGCCCGGCCTCTGCCCCGCCGACGAAGCCCACGCTTTTTTAAGGGCTAGTCCTGCCGGAGACAGCTTTCTCTGGTGGTTGTCGAAACCTACGGAGAAAAGCTCCGCTGGGATTGGAGAAGATTAAGGCGAAAGATCAGGGCGAAAGATCAGGGCGAAAGATTAAGGGGTTCACGCCTTGAGCCCTAATCTTTCGCCTTAATCTTTTGCCCTAATCTCTGGTGGATTATACCGAGGCGCCGTTGAAAACAGGCTGAAGTCTGAAGACCGCGAGGTCCAAGACGCCATAGGCATTGAAACTGTTTTTGACGGTCAGCCAGATGGCCAGGAACACGGTGGTCGCGGTCCCGGAGAAGATGGCGATCATGATGGCGATCTGGTACTTGATAGCGGTAATCGGATCGGCGCCGGCGAGGATGACGCCGGTCATCATGCCCGGCAGCGCCACCAGTCCGATCGTGGCCATGGAGGCAACGGTCGGCAGCAGCGCCGCCTGCATGGCCTCCCTGAAATACGGAAGCAATGCCTCGTGCAGACGAGCGCTCTGGGCGAGGCTCTGATGATACGCCTTCTCGCCCCTGACAATGCCCGTATAGAAGGTTTTCAAACCGATAATATCCGCGCGCAGACAGTTGCCCAGTACCATGCCGGTCAGCGGAATCACATACTGGGCGTCCAGCCAGACAGGCCGCCGCAGAAGCGGCCCGACAAAGGCTAGTACCGGAATGAGCGTTCCGGCCAGCAACGCGACAAACAGCGGTGCAACGAAACGGCGCACATTCAACCGACATCCCCGCAAAATGGAACCGTCCGCGACGCCAATCATAACCAGTACCCAGCCCAGGTTGAGCCAGGCATGGTTGAGACGGAATACGACCTGCAGGTAGAAGCCGACGAACAACAATTGCACAGTCATGCGCACGACAGCGATGCCCGTCTCCTTGAGCATCGGCACGCGGAGATACAGCAAGATCGCCAGCGGCAGGATCAACAACAGATAACTGGCGGCCAGAGATCCGAGCCCGATATCCACAATCTCGTTCATGTTAGGGCCTTTCCCGTTAATCGTCCCGGGTCGGCCATGTTCACCACACGGTCGGAGAAGTCCAGCCATTCGGTATCGTGCGCAACGGACAGTACGGTCAAGTCTTTGGCCTGCCGCAGGAAATCCGTCATCGCCTTTCTGTTGGCCTTGTCCAGCGCCGAGGCTGCTTCGTCGAGCAGCAGGATCGGACGTTCCAGCAGCATGGCCGACAGCAGCGCCATGCGCTGTTTTTCGCCGCCCGAAAGCGTGGCGACGTCTTTGTCCAGCAGGATCCGCGGCAAGTTGAATTGCTCCATCAGTGTCGGCAGGCGTTCCAGGTTGCCGCGCAAAGCCGCGTTGGCCTTGTAGGCGAAGGGTCGCTCGACCGCCTGCCGGGCCGTGCCCGGCCCCAGATCGGGCTCCTGCGCGACATACGCCAGACGTTGCCGTATTCCCCAGACACCATGACCGTCAAGCGGTCGGCCGAACACGCGGATCGAACCTTCTCCAATCGCGACAAGGCCCAGGATACACTTGAGCGCTGTGGATTTTCCGGACCCCGAGGGTCCGGTCAGCGTCACCTTCTCTGCCGCCGCGATTCGCAAGTCGAAGCCGCGCAGCACAGGGCGCCCGTCAAACGCGACACCCAGATTATGGATTTCAATGGCGATTTCCTGCTGCACCATGATTCGCCT
>SLMC01000443.1 GCA_007133745.1 Kiritimatiellia bacterium | reverse complement strand
TAATTTTCAAAACGCGCGCGTTTTGAAAAATGGTTGGCCGAGGCGTTATGCGCGCCATCGCGCGCAGATGGAAAGCCTCAACGGCGGCGGTTTTTTATGGCGAACCATACCGTTAATGTTTGCGAGACGTTCGTGTCGATCCAGGGCGAATCGTCCTATGCCGGACTCGCCTGCTTTTTTATTCGTCTGGCCGGCTGCAATTTGCGTTGTCGGTATTGCGATACGGTCTATGCCCGGGAGCCGGGCCGCGAGACGCCGGTCGAAACGCTGGTCGAGCGGGTTCGTACCGATCGAGCGCCGCTCTGCGAGATCACAGGCGGCGAGCCGCTCTTGCAGGCGGATTTCCCGGCGCTGGCCCGGGCGTTGTACGATATGTCCGGCAAAACCGTGCTCGTGGAAACCAACGGCAGTTGCGATCTGTCGCTTGTGCCGGACGGGGTTGTGGCCGTTATGGACGTGAAATGTCCCGGCAGCGGCGAGGCCGGTTCCCTGGACGAGCGGAATCTGGCCCGTTTACGGCCCTGCGACGAGGTCAAGTTCGTGCTGAGCGATCGGGCCGATTACGACTGGGCCTCGAATTTCGTGGCGAGGCATGACTTGACATCCTTGTGTCATGCGGTATTTTTCAGTCCTGTTTGGCCAGGGCTGGATGTTCAAAACTTGGCGGCATGGATGTTGCGCGACCGGTCGCCCGCTCGGCTGCATGTTCAAATGCATCGGCTGTGGGGCGTACGCTAACGTCTTGCCGGATCGTGTGAAAGACTTCGGATATGGATCGGGCGGTGATATTGTTGTCGGGCGGCATGGATTCCTCCACCTTGCTGTTTTACGTGAAGCGCACGCTGGGCGTGTCCGGCCTGCACGCGTTGTCCTTCGTGTACGGGCAAAAGCACGCGCGCGAGCTGGCTATGGCGCGTTGGCAGGCCGAAGCGGCCGGCGTGGAAAGGCATGTGGAATGGGTTCTGTCCTTCCCGGAAGGGATGGCGGACGGGTCGGCTTTGACCGCGCCGGGTCTGGCGGTCCCCGATTTGGCGGCCATTCCCGAATCCGAACGGCGTCAGCCGATCACCTATGTCCCGAACCGCAACATGATGTTTCTGTCTCTGGCGGCGGCTTATGCCGAAGCGCACGGCATGGTCGATGTGTTTTACGGAGCCCAGACGCAGGACCAATACGGATACTGGGACTGCACAACGGATTTTGTCGGGAAAATCAATGACACGCTGGCCTTGAACCGTAAGCGGCCGGTTCGCGTGCATGCGCCGTTCGCCGCGATGGACAAGGCCGAAATCGTGAAACGCGGGCAGGCGCTGGGCGTAGATTACGGTCGCACCTGGAGCTGCTACCGCGGCGGCGAACAGCCGTGCGGAACCTGCCCAAGCTGCGTCGAGCGCGACCGGGCGCTGGACGGGAAACAGATCGTGAAACAACGAAAGGAAGAACATGAGAGTGCCTTTGCTTGATTTGAAAGCGCAGTACGATTCAATGCGTTCGGATATACGCGCGGCGATGGACGAGGTGTGCGAGAGCCAGGGATTTATTGGCGGACCCCGCGTTGAAGCGCTGGAGAAAAAGATTGCGCGCTATTGCGGCGCGCCCGAAGCCGTGGGCGTTTCATCGGGGACCGATGCTTTGCTGGCGACGCTCATGGCGCTGAACGTGGGGCCGGGCGATGCCGTGCTGACCACGCCGTACACGTTTTTCGCGACGGCCGGTTCCATTGCGCGAACCGGGGCCACGCCGGTCTTTGCCGATATCGAGCCCGACACGTACAATATCGATCCGAAACAATGTCGCGCCATTCTGGAGAACCCGCCCAAACGTTTTCGGAAACTGCGCTTCAAGGTTCTGATGCCCGTTCATCTGTTCGGGCAATGCGCGGATATGACTTCGCTCATGCGGCTGGCCCGTCAATACAGGCTGACGGTCGTGGAGGATGCCGCCCAGGCGATCGGCGCCGAATACAAGATGAACGGCCGAAAGCGGCGTGCCGGATCGATGGGCGCGGCAGGTTGTTTCAGCTTTTTCCCGTCCAAGAATCTGGGCGGGTTCGGGGACGGCGGCATGGTCGTGCTTCAGGATGCCGGACTGGCCGAAAACCTGCGCCGTATCCGCAATCACGGCGCGCAGCAACGCTACTGGCATCAGGTGGTGGGCGGGAATTTCCGGCTGGACGCCTTGCAGGCGGCGGTGCTCGAGGTCAAGCTGAAGCATTTGGAGACCTGGCATGCCGCGCGCCGTCGCAACGCGGCGTGCTACGGGCGTCTTCTGCGCGACAGCGGGGTCGGACTGCCGTACGCCGCCTACAGCGGAACAAGAATGAAAAACCATCATATCTACAACCAGTTCGTGATACGCGTTCCCGATCGGGATCGCGTCGCCCAAGCGCTCAAGGATGCCGGGATCGACACCGCCGTCTACTATCCGGTCCCCATGCATCTGCAAGCCTGCTTCAAGTATCTCGAGTATCGGCCGGGCGATTTCCCGGAAAGCGAAAAGGCCGCCCTCGAGACCTTGGCCTTGCCGATCTATCCGGAACTGACCGAGCCCATGCAGGCCCATGTCGCCGCCGCCATCCGCGCAGCGCTGGGGTCGGACGCATGAAGACAAAAGAAGAAAACGCCCGCGTTCCCCGTCATGTCGCCATTATCATGGACGGCAACGGGCGTTGGGCCCGGCAACGGGGCAGGTCGCGTCTCAAGGGGCATGAAGCCGGCGCGGAATCGGTGCGCGCCGTCGTCAAGGCTTGCAAAGGCGAAGGCGTCGAGTATCTCACGCTCTACGCCTTCAGTGTCGAAAACTGGGTGCGTCCCAAAAGCGAGATCGACGGCCTGATGCGCTTGCTCATGCGTTTTCTCAAAAACTACGAGAAGGAGCTGCATCAACGCGAAATTCGTTTGCGGATTCAGGGTCAGCTCGAGGATTTCCCCGTCAACGTGCAAAAAGAAGTGCGCAGGGTCGTGGATGCCACGCGGGAGTACGGGGCCGGCCAACTGATACTCGCCTTGAGCTATGGCGGACGGCGCGAGCTGGCGCATGCCGCCCGGACCATTGCCCGCGAAGCTGCCGCCGGAAGCTTGGACCCGGAAACAGTCGACGAGGCCGCCGTGGCCGCGCGGCTCTACCTGCCCGATGTGCCCGACCCGGATCTGCTGATCCGTACCAGCGGCGAAATGCGGGTCAGCAACTTTCTTCTGTGGCAAATTTCCTATGCCGAACTTTACGTTACGCCGGTCCTTTGGCCGGACTTTCGCGAAAAGGAATTCAAAAAAGCCCTGCGCGAATACGCCAAACGCGAGCGCCGCTTCGGCGACATCGCGCCGAAACACCGTCATTCCGCGGAATGACGGAAGCTTGGAAGGCATGAAAGATCATGACCAACAAAACGAACAAAGCCAAAGGCGCGGGCCGCTGGTATCCGGGCAAGCGGTCGTTACTTGAGGCGACGGTCGACGATTTTATGGAGCGCGCGCAGGCTCCGCTCGTGCGCGGCCGCATCGCGGCGGCGATCGCCCCGCATGCCGGCTACATGTATTCAGGCTTCGTGGCCGGGCATGTCTATCGGGCCGTACGGGATCAGGCTCGGAGCGGGATGACGCCCGATACGACCGTCGTTCTCGGCCTTTCGCACCGAGCCTCGTTTCCCGGTCTGGCCTTGATGGAAGGCCAAGCCCTCGAAACGCCGCTGGGCCCGGCTCCGCTTGACGAAGGGGCGGGCGTTTTTCTGACCGAGCGATCGAGCCGCATCTTTTTCGGCGCGGCCCGTCATGGCGACGAGCATTCGGCGGAAAATCAAGTTCCGTTTTTGCAGGCTGCGTTGCCGGGCGGCAAGCTGGTGATCGGGCTGATGGGCGATCGCGATCCGGCAACGATCGAGGCGTACGCCGATGCGCTGAACGCCTTGGCCGCCGAAAGGACCATCCTCGTGATCGCCAGTACGGATCTGCTGCACGATCCCGACTACGACCGCGTTGCACGCGCCGATCGCGATACCTTGGCCCGGATGGCGGCCATGGACGAGGCGGGCTTGACGGAACGCTGGAGCTACGAGAATCAGGTTTGCTGCGGACTGGGGCCGGTCCTGACGGCGATGCGGTTCGCCCGCGCGCAAGGCACGCGGCGCGGGTTGGTCCTGGCCTATCGCAACAGCGGCGACGATTTTCCGGAAAGCCGAGGCCAGTGGGTGGTCGGCTACGGAGCCGTGGCATACCCTGTGCGATAAACGCTTAAAACAAGCAAATAGCGGATTTCAGGAATACGAGCCTCTTTTTTTACACTCTTCTTTGCGACCACTGGGTGGTCGCAAAACCTGTCTTCGGCAAAGAAGCAAACCACGGAGACACGGAGGCACGGAGAAGACGGTTTTTGAACAGAAGGCAACGAAGGGAACAAAGCTTCACCACGAAGAACATGAAGTTTGGAGTGCGGCGACCTGGCGCCGCTTTGTTCAGCGCGACCTGGCGCGCGTGTCCATCAGCCCTCCGCATCCAAGAGCGGCG
>SLMC01000029.1 GCA_007133745.1 Kiritimatiellia bacterium | reverse complement strand
CCACTCAGCGCCCGAGTTGAGCAAGGACAGAACAAGGTTCCCGACTTGCTCCATACGGGCTCTTTCCGGGGCGTTGTCACAACTCCGGCTGCTAATCTCGTTCACCGCCGGGACAAGCCCGACGGGGTTCCCCGTGAACGGTTACGATTTTTCTTCTGCGAACAAGGCGTCCATGTCGCGATGGCAGGACAGAAGTATGTCGGCGAAATCGGGGTCGAATTGCGTTCCCCGACCGGTTCGTACGATGGCCTCGATTTGGTCGAGGGGCATGGCCTGCTGATAGGCGCGATCGTAACGCAAGGCGTCGAAAGCGTCCGCCAAGGCGACCAGCCGTGAAATCTGCGGGATATCGGCGCCCTTCAGGCCGCGCGGATAGCCTGTGCCGTCGTATCGTTCGTGATGGGACCAGGCTGTTTCAGCTTCCCTTTGCAGCAAGGGGAAGGACCGCAGCAGGTCGTGCCCTGTTTCCGTGTGTCTTCGCATCGTTTCGGCTTCCGCATGCGTCAGCGCCCCTGGTTTTTGCAGGATGTGGTCGGGCACCCCGATTTTACCGAGGTCGTGGAAGAATCCGCATCGTCGCGCGACAGTTGTCTCCTCGGGAGTCCATCCGGCCTTTTCGGCCAGAAACCCTGCAAATGCGTCGGTTCGGTTGGCGTGCAGCGTCGCCCCCGGGCAGTGCGCGTCGAGGGCCACGAGAAAAACGTCCACCAGCGCCTTGCTGTATGTGTCCATGTCGGGCCGGGTTCCCGATCGTTCCAGATCGAGAATGTCTATGCCAGGCATATAGGGTTCCGTCGCGTAGTCGACAGGCTTTTCCATGCTTTGAAGCGTTCGGGAAATGTCCATCGTCAGTTTCATGATGTCCCGCAGGCTTTGCGCGAAGTCGTCGGGTTCGATCCTGTTCCTTTCCAGCGCCAGTTGCATGAGCTGCGCACGCACCATGATGACGGTCAACGGCTGATTGATCCTGTGCATGAGCGCGCCCATCAATGTTTGCACCGCTTCCTTTTTTTGCGCCTGCTCCCTTTCGCAGTCGAGATTCGATTCGGCAGTGATGTCGTGCGCCATGACGGCGAACCATTCCGTGTCCCGACCGGATCCGATTACCGTGAAACGTACGATTCGTTGCGGACGATTCGGGAAGTCCACGCGGTTTTCGCAGACGGCATAGCCGTCGCCGTCGCTGAACAGTCGGTCGAAAAAACCCGTGTCCCGGCACGGAAAGAATTCAGGCAGCGGGTGTCCAAGCGCTTCGTCGTAGCGGGACAGTCCCGTAAGATCGAGAAAGGCCCGATTGGCGCGCGATATCCTCTGTTGCCGGTCGACCAGAAGCATCGTATGCGGATTGGCGTCGATCATCTGCTCCAATTGCCGCTTGGCATTCCTGATGACTGCGGCGTCGGGCGCATGGCCCGTCGGGGCTGACGGTGCGGATGTCGTGTTTTGCATCGGTGTTTCCTTCCTTGCGAAAGCGCGGGTTTCCGGGTCAAACTTGCCGCTTGATGTGAAAGATTTTCAGGAAATCGGCGACGTTCTCGCAGAAGTCGCTCAAGTCGCCCATTTGGAGCACGATATCCTTGATCAGAATCTTGTCGGCCTTGTCCAGCGCACTGTGAAACAGCTCCCGAATAAGCTTTTGCTCGATCTTGTCGCACACGCTTTCCTTGTGATCCACCTGTTCCACCAACTCTCTAATGTTGCGGTTGGACCCCAAGGTGCGGTGCGCGGTTTCCATGACCAGATCGTAGGCTTCCAGCGAAACCCGGACCAGCTCGCGCACGTCGTCGCGCATGAAATCGGGCAAGACAATCATTTGCGTCTCGATCTGGTTCAAAATGGATTCGGCCCGATTCGGGATGTTGTCCGCGCGCTCCAGCAGAATCAGTATTTCGCGGCGCGATTCCGGCAAAAGCGTTTTTTCGTACAGCATCTCGTCGATCTCTTCGAGAATATCGTCCGCCTTGGATTCCTGCACGTGCGCGTCGTCGAAAAATGTTCGGAACCGGGAATCGATGCCATGCTCGAACCAGTACTCGATGGCCGTTTGAAACGTAACCAGACTTTGCTTGACCCGGTTGAAATACTCGTCGAGCTTTTCCTTTATGATTTGGTTCTTGTTGAACATGAACATGGCGGCTCAGCTCCTTCTTTTCGATGATCACAGCGAAGAGTGTCACCTTATCACGGGCAGCGGCCATGTCAAGCTCGCGCTGAGCGTATGGCGCCTGGTCGGAGTCAAGACGTGGAACGAGGAGAGCAAAACGTGTGTGGGTGTGAGTGAGTGAGTGTGAGTGAGTACGTGAGTATGTGGGTGAAAACTCACACACTCCCAAACCCACATACCCACACACTTGGGTTGCGGGCGCAGCCCGCCTTAGGGGCTTCCCTCATACCGCATGGTCCCACCGGTGGCGCTGATTGAGAATGAGCGCCTCATCTTTTCGGGCTTGCAAAAACAGTCCCGACGTTTTAGCGTCTGAATCGAATAGCGTTTGGATAACGCCGATTGGAACCCAATTCGGCAATTTGAAATGTCGGCCAATGGCCATGGCTCAGGTTGCCCCGGAGAGTCGGCCATTCCTGGCTGACTCTCCAACGCCTCGGGTCAGGCAGGAATGCCCGACCTGCTTCGTGCCCGGATCAGGAAAGGAACGCCACCATGAAGACCGTTTGTTGTTCCAATATGCCGTTCGTGGCCGATGCGTTCGGGACGCTGGGCGAAACCGTTGTCAAGGACGGGCGCGCGATTACCTCCGCCGATGTGCGCGATGCGGACCTTTTGGCCGTCCGTTCGACGACCCGCGTCAACCGCGAACTGCTGGAAGGCAGTCGCGTCCGGTTTGTCGGTACCGCGACCATCGGCACGGACCACATGGATCTTCCATGGCTGGAACAGCAGGGCATCCGCTGGCGCTATGCGCCCGGCTGCAACGCCAACAGCGTTTCCGAATACGTTACGGCCGCCTTGCTTTGTCTGGCGGATCGCCATGGTCTGACGTTGCGCGGCAAGACGATGGGCGTCGTCGGGGTCGGGAACGTCGGCGCAAAAGTCGTCGACAAGGCGCGAGCGTTGGGCATGCGCGTGCTGGTCAACGATCCGCCGCGCCAGCGTACCGGCGAAGCGCAACATGTGTCCCCGGCCGATTCGAGCGAATCGTTTCCGTTTGTCGAGCTTGACGTCGTTCGGCGCGAGGCGGATGTCGTGACTTTTCATGTGCCGCTCATTCGCGACGGGCGGGATCGGACCGTCCACATGGCCGATGCGTTCTTCTTCGACGGACTTAAGCCCGGCGCCATTCTAATCAATGCCGCGCGCGGCCCGGTCGTTGACAGCGACGCCCTTTTGGCGGCTTTGGAAGCCGGCATGGTTCGGCACGCCGTATTGGACACATGGGAAGGCGAGCCGAATTATCGGCGCGATGTGCTTGCGCGAGTCGATATGGCTACGCCTCATATTGCGGGCCATTCCTTCGAAGGCAAGGTCATGGGCACGGTCATGGTCTATCGGGAAGCCTGCCGTTTTCTCGGCGTGGATCCGACTTGGACGCCGGACGCGCTATTGCCCGAACCGACGGCGCCCGGGCGCGAGATGGCGGCTAACAACCGTAACGACGAGGCGGTTTTGCGGGAACTGGTTCGCGCCGTGTACGACATTGAAGCCGACGATCTGGCGTTGCGCGAGACGGCCGCGCCCGGCTTCAAGGCGCCGACCGGAACAACCCGTGACAAACCGGCTCATGCGTCCGGTTTCGACGCGCTGCGCAAAAACTATCCGATCCGCCGCGAGTTCCGCTTTACCCAAGTTGCGCTGACCGGCGCGTCGCCCGCTCTGCTTTCTGCCGTTCGCAAACTCGGGTTCGACCTGCCGTGACGTCTGAAAAGGGTCGGGCGCGAATAGCGTTTAGATAACGCCGTTTGGGACCGAATATGGCGATTGGCCACGTCAATATCTTCCATACGCAGATCTACCTTCATAGCGAGCCAGTCGAGTTGCACGCCGCAGCAACCCGCCTTCGTATCCGCATCAACAACCGCTTTGCGGTCGGCCCATCACCCCGCACGTCTATCGCCACACAATCGCTTTGCATTTGCTCGAAAGCGATAACGATATCGTTGCCGTACAACAGTGGCTGGGGCACGCCGATCTGAGGACAACAAGTCAATACTTGGAGGTCAGCATCGAACGCAAACGCGCGGCATTGGCAAAGGTCCCTCCGCCAGAGAGTGGCGAGCCAGTAGAGGCGTCTCCGTGGAAACAGCCTGCCTTGATGGCTTTCCTGACCAATCTCTCTCGCGGCGTTATGTTGCGTAAAACAGCATGAGAGAGCTGCTTGTCGCTGCCCCTTGAACAGGCGCGGTGCCCACGCAACATAACGCCCGACGCAACATAAGGCGCTTAGTTAAGGTCATTTTCGGACAACCTCGGCTGGAGCCGGCGGTCCCCCGCCGGTAGAAAAAACGGCCGAGGACGGCCGACTCCAGGCGTACGATAACAGGTATGTCCCTTTT
>SLMC01000130.1 GCA_007133745.1 Kiritimatiellia bacterium | reverse complement strand
GTCCGAAAGTTCCTGGGCCAGGATTTGCTGAGCCAATTTGCTCAGGTAGGAAGTGATTTCGTACTGAAACTCGTCGGTCTGCTGTTCCTTGTGGCGGATCACGGCGATTTTGCCGAGGTCGTCCTCGATCAGGCCTGCGATCGCGGTATCGGTGGCTTCGCGGGCGATTTCGAACATGCGGTTCAGTTCGCGGTTCACCTGCTGAAAGGCGATGACCGGGGTTTTGAGAAAATGCTCTTCGAGGACCGCCGGCTTTTCCTTGGCTTCCTGCGGTTTGATCGGGACCAGGCGGATCGCCATTTTTTCAAGAAGCCCGATCAGGGGCAAAAACAGGATGGTGTTGACCACTTTGATCAGGGTGTTGGCGGCCGCCATATCGGCCATAATGGTGCGTTCCGACAATTCCCAGGGCGTAATCCACGAAATGAAATCCCCGAAGAATCCGAACCAGACGATGGGCAGGATGTACAGAACGCCGACAACATTGAAGATGGTATGCCCCATGGCGGCCCGCTTGGCGTTGCGCGAGGCGCGTGTGGCGGCCAGTTGGGCCGTGATGGTGGTTCCGATGTTGTCGCCGAGGATAAATGGGATGACCAGGTTGAGCACAACGGGCCAGTCGGTTCCGAACGCGCCTTGGAGCGCCAGAACCTGAATGACCATGATCGACGCCGAACTGCTTTGCATCAGGATGGTAAGCAGCGTGCCGGCCAAGACGGCCAGCAAGGGATAGCGGGCCAGTCGAATCAGAAACTCCTGGGCGTACGGGCTTTCCTTGATAGGCGCGAAGGTGTCCTGCATGAAGCCGACGCCGATGAAGAGCAATCCGAAACCGAGCAGGATCATGCCGATATTCTTGCGGCGCTGGCTTCGGGCGACGATGCTCGTGAAAAAGCCGATGCCGACGACGGGCAGCGCATAGGCCGTGATGCTGAACCCGCCGAGTCCGAAGACGGACACCAGCCAGGCGGTGACGGTGGTTCCGACATTGGCGCCCAGAACGACGCACAGCGCTTGCCGCAAGGTCAGCAGGCCGGCATTGACAAAGCCGACGGTCATGACCGTGGTGGCCGAACTGGATTGCACCAGCATCGTGGCGAGTGCGCCAAGCAGAACGGCCACGAGCCGGCGTCGCGTCAGGGCGGTCAGCAGCGCTTTGAGACGGTTGCCGGCAACGGCCTTGATTCCGTCCGACATCAGGTTCATGCCGAACAGAAAAAGGCCCAGTCCGCCCGCGACCCGGAAAACAAGATTTGCAATGCCCATAGAGCCTTTCCGTGTTGTGTTTTCAGCGCCATCCCATGGGCTGGCAGTGAACAGATATGCGTGGATAGTGTCTGATACCCTGCCGAAAATGCAAGCGTTCATTTGGGGAACTTCATCCCGAGAGCGAACGGCCGATCAGGGCCATGAATTCGGAGCGCGTGGCGGGGTCGTCGTGGAAGCTGCCGAGCACGGACGAGGTGGTCATGACGGAGTTCTGCTTTTCCACGCCTCGCATCATCATGCACAAGTGTCGGCATTCGAGGACGACCCCGACGCCTTCGGCGTGAAGGTTGTCGGCGATAGCCCGCGCAATTTGCGCGGTGAGCCGTTCCTGGATTTGCAGCCGTCGCGCGTAGCAGTCCACGATGCGCGCCAGTTTGCTGACGCCGACGACCGTGTTGTCGGCGATGTAGCCGATGTGGCAGCGACCGTAGAACGGCAGCATATGATGTTCGCACAGGCTGTAGACTTCAATGTCCCGCACGATGATCATGTTGTTGGATTCGGTGCTGAACAAGGCGTCGTTGATGAGCGTTTTCGGATCCATGCGGTAGCCGCCGCTCAGAAAGGCCAGCGCCCGGCTGACACGTTCGGGCGTTTTGAGCAGTCCTTCCCGCTGCGGGTCTTCGCCGATTTCCTCAAGCAGGGCTTTAACCAGATCGGCAACGCGTTTTTCGTTCATAGCGGACTCTCCATTCGCTTGCGTTCGAGACAAATAAACAATATAAGAAAAAGGAATGGATCGGGCAACTGCAAAAAAGACTGAAACCCGTTCTCTCGGGCAAGGGGTCGGGGGCTGACATGAACGGCGCTTCGACAACGCTGTTTGGGAACGAAGTTCAACTTTATTCACTGCCGGGACAAGCCCGGCAGGATCTTTGCCAAATCACAGAGGCGTCCAACACAGGGGGGTAGACTCATGGCTGACGATACGATGAAGGTGCGTTTAGGGATTAGCGCATGCTTGCTGGGCGAAAAAGTGCGCTACGACGGTCAGCACAAGCTGGATCGCTCGCTGCGGGATACGCTGGGCAAGTATGTCGAATTTGTGCCGGTATGTCCGGAAGTCGAATGCGGACTGGGCGTGCCGCGCGAAGCCATGCGGCTGGTAGGCGATCCGGCGGCGCCGCGGCTGACGACGATTCGCACGAAACGCGACTTGACCGACCGCATGCTTGCCTGGGCCGACAAGCGGGTGGAGGAATTGGCGAAGGAGGACCTGCATGGCTACATTTTCAAGGCCAAGTCGCCGAGCAGCGGCATGGATCGGGTCAAGGTGTACAACGAGAAGGGCGGGGTGATTGGCAAGACGTCGGGACTGTTTGCCAAGGCGTTCATGGCGCGTTTCCCGTTGCTGCCGGTCGAGGACGAGGGACGCTTGTCGGACCCCGATCTGCGCGAAAATTACATTGAGCGGGTGTTTACGCTGAAACGGTATCGCGAAGCCTGTGTCGGTCGAAAGGGATCGAAGAAGCTGTTGAGCCGAATCATGGCGTTTCATGCCCGCAACAAGTATTTGGCCATGGCCCATAACGAACAGCGGGCGCGTGCCATGGGCAAGCTATTGGCAGGCGCGGACGCCGCGAACGCCGTCGTCGTGTGCAAGGCATACGAAGCCGAACTGCTGCAGGCGCTGGCGACGCCCGCCACCTTGCGCAAGCATGTCAATGTGCTTCAGCACATCGCCGGGTTCTTCAAGAAACAGCTCGACGCCGATGAAAAACGGGAGCTTATGGAGATTGTTCAAGCCTACAAGGACGGGCATATTCCCCTGATTGTGCCTGTAACAATGCTGAATCACTACGCCCGCAAGTACGGTTCGGTTTTCCTGAAAGATCAGTGTTATCTGCATCCTCATCCGCTCGAGCTGAAATTGAGGAATCATGCGTAGATGAGACGGAGGTTACGGCCATGCGATCGTACATGATTATAGGATGCGGCGGAATTGGCGGGTATTACGGCGGGCTTTTGCAGCGCGCCGGGCACAAGACCTGTTTCCTGCTGCGCAGCGATTACGCGCATGTCCGACGGCATGGTCTGCAGATTCGCTCGAAAAACGGAGATTTTCTGTTGAAACGGGTGCAGGCTTATGCTCGGCCCGAGTCTGTGCCACCCTGCGATGTCGTGGTGGTGGCGCTCAAGGCCACCGAAAACCATCGGCTACCGGAGTTGCTGCCTCCTTGGATTGGCGACAAGCCAAGCACGATTGTCCTGTTGCAGAACGGGCTGAATCAGGAGGCTCGGATTGCCGCCCAGGCGCCGCGCTGCAGGATCGTCGGCGGGCTGTGCTTTGTATGCAGCAATAAAATCGGGCCGGGCCTTGTTCATCATCTCGACTACGGACGGATGGTTCTGGCCGATTACCGGCCGGCCGGATGCCAGGCAGGGCTGTCGAGGGCGTTGCGGGGTATTGCCGCGGACTTCGAAAAAGCCGGGGTTCCCGTTCAATGCGTGCCCGATCTGGCTGGCGCGCGCTGGCATAAGCTGATTTGGAACGTGCCTTTCAACGGTTTGAGCGCGGTGTTGCGCGCCGACACGCGTCAGCTTCTGGACATGCCTGAAACGGCGGCGTTGTGCCGGACGCTGATGCTGGAAACGGCACGCGGCGCGCGGGCTTGCGGCGTACCGGTCCAGCGCGCTTTCGTGGACAAGATGATGGCCGACACGGCGGTCATGAAGCCCTATGCCACCAGCATGCTGCTCGATTTGAAGCGGAAACGTCCCCTGGAAGCGGAGGCCATCTATGGCGAGCCTCTGCGCGAAGCCGCGCGGCGCGGGTGTCGCCTGCCTCGCACGGAATTTTTGTATCGGCAACTGACGTGGCTGAATCGGAAAACGCGGCGGGCGGAGTTCTGACGTCTCGGCAATTCGCGCGACAAAAAGGGTGTCCCTTTAAAAATTCTCCGCGTCGAGATTTCTTGTTTTTTTTGTTAAGTTTTTATGTTTTCAGGGATATGCCGATAGCGGGCCGAGCGGGCTTTTCGGGAGGATGACATGAATCAGGAAGAATTTTTGCGCGAGCATCTCAAGCATCAGCGCATGGTGTTCGCGTTCGTGCTGTCGATTGTGCGCCGCCGGGACTGGGCGGAGGATATTGTGCAAGACACGGCCCTGATCGCGTTCAAGAAGCTGGATACGTTTGAAGCCGGCACGAATTTCGGGGCCTGGATTCGTGAAATCGCCCGGCGCCGCATCCGCAAAGCGCTGGAAGAGCAAGGCCGCCGCCGCGCGCTGGTTGTCACCTTGGATCCGGACGCGATCGAGGCCGTGGCCATGG
>SLMC01000133.1 GCA_007133745.1 Kiritimatiellia bacterium | reverse complement strand
CGGGCTGTCGCCCGCAACCCAAGTGTGTGGGTATGTGGGTTTGTGAGTATGTGAGTTTTCACCCACACACTCACGCACCCACACACTCACAAACAATCACGCCTCCAATTTCTTGTTTTTTCGGCAGGACGGCGTGATTACGCCACCAAGGGCCTTCCTCATACCACCGGTGGCTCTGATTCATTTCCCAACAACGTACGCGCTTTGCTTGCGCCTCGCCAGCAAGTCGTCGAGAACGCTGTCCGGCACATCGAGCTTGCCGCGTCCGACGCCCAGCTTGATTCCCGGCGTGATCGTTCCGTGATAATCGGTGCCGCCGGTCGCCACAAGATCCAGGTCGCGAGCCAGAACCTGATAGCGGGTTCGTTGCCGCTTGTTGTGTTCCGGATAAAAGACCTCCATCCCCTCCAGCCCCGCGTCCTTGAGTTCGGCCACATAGTTATTCAACTTGGTTCTGGCCAAATACAAGGTGAACGGATGCGCCAAAACCGGCACGCCGCCAGCGCCAAGAATCACGGCTATACTCTCCTCCGGCAACAGTCGAAACCGATCCGCATAGGCGTCATGCCCTTTGCCCAGGTAGCGGTCGAACGCCTCGCGAAACGACGTCACATAACCCTTGGCCTGCATGGCCTGTGCGATATGCGGACGGCCCGCAACCTGTTCTCCGGCGGAACGAGCGACCTCCGCCGCCGTCAACGGCATGCCCAGCTTCGCCAGCCGCTCGAGAATCTCGGCATTGCGGATCTCTCGCGAATCGCGCGACCGCTGCAGCACGTCGCGAAGCCGCTCGTTTTTCGGGTCCACGAAATAGCCCAGCATATGCAGCGTACCGGTCTGGACATCGGCGCTGATTTCCAAGCCGGGCACCCCGATCAGACCCGGCCTTTCCGCGCATGCCTTCAGAAACAAAGGCAATCCGTCCACCGTGTCGTGATCGGTCAAAGCCAAAGCCGTCAATCCCGCTTGACGGCCCGCCTCGGCCAGGGCTTCGGGCGAAAGGCTTCCGTCCGAATAATTGGAATGCGTATGCAGATCGATCATGGCTCGTCCCAGTAGGAAGCCATCGTTCCGGGACCTTCCTGAACACTGACCCGGCTAACCCGGTAACGGGCGTTGTTCAAGGTACGCGACAATTCGCCGAACAGCCAGCACGCAATGTTTTCCGAGGTCGGGTTCAACGTTTCGAATGCGGCCAGCGCATTCAAGTCCTTGTGATCGACCCCTTGCAGCACATCCCGAATCGCATCTTTCAGCACGCGAAAATCTTCGAGCATGCCGATCTCCGTCAAGATTTCGCCGCGGAAGAAAACTTCCACGGCCCAATTGTGTCCATGCGGCGCGGCGCATTTTCCGGCATGGCCCCGCACATGATGCGCCGATGAAAAATCGGTTTTGACGCTGACCTCGTACATGGCGAATCCCTGCTGTTAAAGCACGCGATAGCACGCGGCGATTTCTTCGTCCGACCGATCCGCGAAATAATCGGCGATGGCCCGATCGTAATCGGCGGTATGCGCAAACGCCTTTGCCGCCAGCCGAAACCGCGTAGCCATCGACAGACAGCCGCCGGACGTCCGCATCTCGTCCAGAAGTCCGGGGTAATCGGTCGGATCCGTCACCGACGCCACCCGCAGAAAATTTTTGGCCGAGGCCCGCACCATGCAAGGCCCGCCGATATCGATATTGGTGCGCGCCTCTTCCGGCTGCACATCGGGCCGCGCGACGGTCCGCTTGAACGGATACAGGTTCACCACCGCCATGTCGATCGCCACGCCCGCCACCCGTTCGAGGTCACGAACATGCGCCTCGTTGTAGGTTTCGCTCAACAGGCCCAGATAAATCTTGAAATCCAGCGTCTTGACCAAACCGCCCTGCATCTCGGGCTGGCCCGTATAGTCCGATACCGCCACCAGGCTCTTGCGCGCCTGATCCGCCCCCAGAATATCGGCGATCGCCTTGTGCGAGCCGCCCGTCGAATAGAGTTTCACCTCCGGATTGGCCTCGATCAGGCCCGGCACGAAAACATCCAGCCCTTGCTTGTCGGACACGCTCACAATCGCATGCCGCATCTTGACCGCCCCGTCCACCTTCTCCACGATATTCAGCGCCATTGCCTTCCCTCCTGTAGTTGACGTTCCGTCCGCGAACCCGATAGCCCGCATCCCTACTGATGTACCTGTTATCGGCGACGCATTCAATGTTTTTTTTGCAATCCCCGGGCGTTCAATCCTGAAAAGTAAAGAGAAGAAGCTTTTAGCGCCTTAAGCACGCTGGCCTGCCGAAAAAAACAAGATGTTGGAGGCGTGATTGTTTGTGAGTGTGCGGGTGAATGGAGGGTCGGGCTCTGGACCGCCCGCTTTCCGTTGCGGAAGCGCCTCTATTTCAGCGGCTGAATCAGGCCCCGATAGAGAGGCCCGTCGGCGCCGATAAGGAGGGTCGTATTGGTCGTCAGCGTTTCGGAATAGGCGGCCAAGGTTCTCAGGAAAGCGTAGAAGTCCGGATCCTGATTGAAGGCCTCGGCGTAGATTTTGATGGATACCGCCTCCGCTTCGCCGCGAATGCGTTCCGACTGCTCCTGAGCGCGACTCTGTATAACGGCCAGTTCCCGCTCCATTTCCCCAAGCCGCTCTTCGGCCCGTTGCCGGCCGGCCGACCGAAAGCCTGCCGATATCTTCTGCAGCTCGGCATTCATCTGCGCGTACACGTTGGCCTCGATCGCCGCGCTGTAGTTCAACTGCTTGACCAGCAAATCTTCCAGGTGAATGCCGATATCCGCCCGTTCCAGGCGTTGGCGCGCCTCGGCCAGTATCCCGGCGATCGCCTCGGGGCGGCCGGCCTGATAGCGTCCCTCGTCGTCCTGCCGTAACGGCGGCATTTCCCCGCTGCCCAACGCGGTCACCAGTTCCGCAACGGGCGGCAAGGCGCCCTCGTCCGTTTTCGTCGCGGCATACTCCTCTTCCGTTTGAAGGATCCGGTTGCTGCTGCGCACCACTTCGTACAAATCGTATTTGGCGATTTCGTCCTTGACCGCGCCTTCGATGATGCCGTTCAGCCGGCTGGCGGCAAAGCGTTCGGCGCCAACCGCTTCCCGGAAACGCTTGGCGTCCACGATGCGCCAGCGGGCCGTGACATCCACGACCACGGTTTTGCGGTCGCGGGTGATGGTCTGCGTTTCCTGACCGTCCCAGCGCAGCAGCCGCCTCTCGTACCGCAGCACATCCTGGATGAACGGAATTTTCCTGTGAAGTCCGGCCTCGGTTATCGGCTCGCCGATAATGTCCCCGAACTGGAGCACCAGCGCCTGCTCCCATTCGTTCACGATGAAGAACGTGTGCCAGGCCGTAAACGCGAGCAGCGCCGCCACGACCAGCGTCGCGATGCCCGCGGGCTTCCTCCGTCCGCCTTGGTTCGGAAATTTCATGAGCTACCTCTTCTCCGTTGCGGCATCCCGCACGTTCAAGTGCGGCAACAGCGAACGCACCGCCGGGTCCACGACAATCACTTCGCGCGCATGCGGCAAGCGCGCCTCCATGGTTTCAAGAAAGAAACGCTGACGGGTCACTTCGGGGGACAACCGGTAGGCGTTCAGCGTATCGACGAACCGCTGAGCTTCGCCCCGAGCCAGATTGACTCGCCGCTCGCGGAACCCTTCCGCCTCCAGAATCATCCGTTGCGCCTCGCCGCGCGCGCGCGGCACGCGATCCTGATAGACTTTGGCGGCTTCCTCGAAAAACCGCGTGGCGTCCTGCTCCGCCTTGTTCAAGTCGTTGAACGCGCCCAGTACCGGCGGGGGCGGATCCACGAACAGCAAGTTGACTTCGTTGATGTGAAGCCCCATGCCGAATTGTCTGCACTGGGCCTGAATCAGTTCCCGAACCCGGCGCTGCACCTCGGAACGGCCTACGGTCAGGATCAGAATGCTGGCGCGATCGCCCATCACTTCGCGCATGACGGACTGCGATATGTCGCGCAGCGTTGGAATGGGCTCCTGCACGTTGAACACGAAATCGGTCGGATTTTCGCGGCTGAACTGCACGTCCCAACCCA
The DNA here is from genome assembly GCA_007133745.1 of Kiritimatiellia bacterium. Lineage (GTDB taxonomy): Bacteria > Verrucomicrobiota > Kiritimatiellia > UBA8416 > SLMC01 > SLMC01. The sequence goes on along the minus strand of SLMC01000133.1, from coordinate 500 downwards.
CGCGCACCATGTTCAGGTCGCCCGTGAGCATCGAGCTTTCCGTGGCGTATCCGTCGCGCGCGCCTGTTCGAACGCCGCCTCTTGCGGACTGATCGCCGAACGAAACAACGTCCACCATGCGGGTCGGCACCTTGATTACGCGGTCGATACCCAGTGGCAGCCGCATCTTCAGACCCGGCCCCTTGGTTTTGACATGCCGTCCGAACCGCAGCACCAGCGCCTCCTGCTCGGGCGCGACCTGGTACACCGCCGATGCCGCCACCAGAAACACCAAGGCCAGAGCCGCCACGATGAGCGCCGGCCAAAGCCTTATGGTTACGGTTTTTCCTTCGACTTGGAATTGCATGAAGACCACCCTGACGGACATCCCGGGACAATGCAAGAGGAAAAACGAATTAATCGTCCATCCGCACGAGGCGCCCGAACGTCCAGGTATCGCGAATCGAATCGAATCGCGAATCGTCGACCGCTTTCCGGCGCGCGGGATTGCCGCCATGATT
>SLMC01000128.1 GCA_007133745.1 Kiritimatiellia bacterium | reverse complement strand
GAAGTCAGAAATTAAGAAACTGACCTCTGTCCTCTGACCTCTTGGCCTGGATTACCGTGAAATGCCTCGCTAAATTTTCTTGTTTTTTACAGCAGAACGGTTTGATTAAGGCACTAAGAGTGGGATCAAGTGCGGGGACTAAGCGTACGATGAAGTGTAGACAATAACCTGTCCCTTCGATGCTCCTTGCCGTCCTTGAAACGCTTGTGACACTTCAGATACATGAACCCATTGTCGCGCGAAAAGAGCGTTCGTCAATGGAGTAGGTCTGCCCCGCAGCATACTTTCGGGAACAAACCCCTGCAAACAAAGGGTGAAACTCAATTCAACCCCTGGCCCGACGATAGCGAGCCGGTGTCGTGCCGGTCAGGCGCTTGAAATGCTTGATAAAATAGCTCTGGTCTCCGAACCCGACTTCGTAGGCGATCTCCGTGCAGCTTTGGGACGTGTGCTTCAAAAGATGCTGAGCGTGCCTGACGCGCACCTCGTAGAGCGTCTGCAGAAACGTCCGACCCGTATGAATCTTGATCAAATGGGACAGTCGACTGACGCTCGTTCCCGCAACCTGAGCCAAACACGCCAGCGTGATCGGCTCGCCGAAATGACGTCCGATATAGTCCATCGCCTTTTGCACAGGCGCATTGGTGCGATTCACGCCCTGAAGATAAATGTCGTCCATGAACTCGTCCAGCGCCCGAGTCAGCACCGCCGACATGTCCTCGAAACTGGTCGCGACGATCAATCGCTCTGTCCAGGCATGATTGCGCTCGATCAACGGCTCCATCAGGGGATTGTCCTCGATCGCCGCGCGTGTCAGGCAACTCATAAGTTCCACGGCGCGCGCGCGCAACACCGCCGGTTTCGGAGAAGACATGTAGATGATCGCCAACATTTCGTTGAGAATCCGCCGCGCGCCAGCCTGATCTCCGGCGCGAATGCGGGCCAGCAAGGCGCGCTCCTTCTCGAACGCGTACAAGGCCGGACGCCCGCTTGTCCTCAAATCTTCGACCGCCTGATTGATCTGGGCCATCTGCTGCGCCTTCAGGCGGTTCTCGTCCATCAGATCCGGCCGCCACCGGCTGACGCGATAGAACAGATCCCGTCCGTATTCCGCCGACTCCCGCAACACCGCCCCGGACCATTCGGGCAGCTTCGCCAAACGGCGTCGAGCGACCGACTCCCGCATCCCATGCGATACCAAATAGGCCATGCTCCGCTCCCGCAGATCCGCCCCCGCCAGTCGAACCTCCGGCCCCAGCAATGCGCCATGCACCATGCGCCGATCCTCGGCCGCAGTCAAAAAAGTCGTCACCCCCGGCGCCGCCTCGAACACATGCGACTCACCTCTATTCAAACTCTCCTGCAAGGCGACACTGCGCCGACGCCGCGTCGAAGAAACATCGCGAAGCCAATCTTCCGCATGTGCCACCCGCCCCGACAAATCCATGAAACGCAACCGCGCGCCGTACCGACCGAAAAAGGCGCTACTCGCCTCCCTAAACACCCGTTGAGACAAAATCGCCATATTCGCCACCTCTCTTTCCTGTAAAACACAACAAATAATACAATTTTCAACACAATAAAAGCATGATCGTTATATTTTTTAACAAAAACAACCTATTGACAACAACGCCAATTCGTTTAGTTTTATAGCTTGTTTGTTCGGCAAGGCGCCGAGACCAACTGTTGTCAACCTGGCGCGCCGCGACCGTACGGCGCCCGAATACTTAAAGGAGGGAACCGATGAGCGTGATGGAGCAAATTAGCGAGAACCTGATGAAAGGCAAAGCCAAGGACGTGGCCGCACTTGTACAGCAGGCGATCGACGATGGCGTCGAAGCCGAAAAAATTCTCAACGAGGGTTTGCTTCCGGCCATGAACACGGTGGGTGTCCGCTTCAAGAACAACGAGGTCTACGTACCCGAAGTGCTCATTGCCGCACGCGCCATGAAAGCCGGCTCGGAGATTCTGCGTCCCATCCTCGCGGCGGCGGGCATCGAGCCCAAAGGCAAAGTGGTGATCGGCACGGTTAAAGGCGACCTCCACGACATCGGCAAGAATCTTCTGTGCATGATGGTCGAAGGCGCCGGGCTCAAAGTCATCGACATCGGGATCGATGTCGAACCCCAAAAATTCGTCGAGGCCGCTAAGGAAAACGAAGCCGGCGTCATCGGCGTTTCAGCGCTGCTCACCACGACTATGACCAACATGAAAGCCGTCGTCGAGGCGGTCAAGGCCGAGGGCTTGACCGGCAAGGTGAAAGTCATGATCGGCGGCGCCCCCGTCACGCAGGCGTACTGCGACGAAATCGGAGCGGACGGCTACGCGCCGGATGCCGCATCCGGAGCGGAACTGGCCAAAAAGCTGGCAGGCGTCGAATAACTAACCGCTTATCGTTATCCCAAGGCGGAACCGCATGCGGTTCCGCCTTTTTTCTTGCGTTGCGCCATCGTTGCGCGTAGGGTGCGTCTGATTATGGATACTAAAAACACATCGAACAACGAATCAGACGGTCAAGCGAAGCCTGTGGACCTGACATCCATTGCGGATTTCGATTTCGCGCCCGACTGGGCAAAAGCGGCGCCGGGCACGCGGTTCGCCAAGCCGAAAAACGCCCCGTCCGCATTCGACAAGCGAGCCCGGTCTCCACGCCGCCCCGCGCGTCCCTTTCCTGCCGACAACGCCCGGCCGCCCCGGCGCCCGGCCAGCGGACACGCACCTCCGTTTCGCCCGACGCCGCCGGGTGTAAAGCCTCCTGCTCCCAACCGTTTCTCCATGCCGCTCCCGGCCGTGCACGCCAGTCTGCTGCCCAATCAGCGTTTTTTGAAAGCCCTGGTCCGCAAACTGCAAACCTCGCGGCAATGCCATGCGCTTTCGGACATTTGCGCGCTGTTCCTCGGTCGCGAAATATCCTGCGACATCAAGATCGAAGCGGCAAGCAAGGATAAAGAGGTCCTGCTCTATCAGTGCACGACATGCCTCATGGTTTCATCCAGTCGCGCGCTGGCCGAGCGACATCTGCTGGACGCCCATCTCGACGACTGGTTCGACACGACAACCGTTCAAACCGAGCCGCCGTCCGGGTCGTTCCCCTGTATCGCCCGCTGCGGTCTCACCGGAACGCTGCTAGGCCCGCCCAACCATCACGCCTATGCGGAAAATGTTCAGCGCATCCATCAAGCCCGGTTCCCGAACATGCCGATGGACGAGTACACGCGCCGCATCGAAACGTCGCACGACCCGGACCTTGTCGAACAATGGAAGGAACAGTGCCGTACGCAAACGCAGTTTACGCTTAAGGCGCCGGAAACGACGGACAGCCCGCCCATGCAACCCGCGGAAGCCGAAGCATGGCTCATGGCGCATGGCGCATCCCGTCTCGTGCGCGCCACGCGCCGTGCCATTATGCCCGGCGCTCTCGTCGGCAATCTTAAGGATCCAGATTTGGAACGCATCGTCCGAGACGCCATTCGCAAGGAAAAGATTTCTCCGACCTCGCTCAAATTCGCCCTGCGCGGCGCCTTTCGCAGCAAGGGCCTGCACCTCTGGAAATCGCCCAGGGGCGCCGCCTTCGTCTCGTCGGTTCAGCCTACGCCCCTGAATCTGGATCATGTGGCCGAACCCGTTCGAGAGCTTCTGGCCTTTATCGGAGAACACCCCCGCTGCACCCGTCTGGACATCTTCAAGGCGCTGCATCCGGATCTCGACCCGGACAACGACGAAGACACCCGCAAACATCTGGCCCCCCTCTCATGGCTCATCGAAAAGGGACACGTGCTGCAGCATGCCGACGCTTCGCTCTGCCTGCCGGACCCCGCACACAAGGACAGTGGCGCTTGAAGATGCCTACGAAACGTCACATCCTGTCCCTGAAATCGCGCGGCGCGCGGCGGCATTTGGCCGTGGCCATGACGCTTGTGACCATCTTGCCGCTGCTCTCGTTCCTCTTCATCGCGATCCGCGTTCAGGGCGAACGCGGCCCCTACGCCGTTTGGACCGAGATTTTTGTCGCCATAGCGGCTTTCATGCTCGGCGTAACCGGCTACATCATGCTGCGACGGTACCCGAAAGACATCGAAACGCTCCGCGATCACCTGAAAGCCATGGCGGAGGGACAATTGCCCGATCCGATCCGATTGCACGACGATACCGACGACGCCGCCGCCATCGCCGGCTATCTGAACCGGATTCTCGACGACATGCGCACCCAGTTGAAGCGACTGGAAGATCAACTGGCCATCTCCGAACGCATGCAGCGCACGATCCGGGAACAGGAACAGCGCCTGCGGGAGGCCGACCAGCGCCGCGTCATGATCGAAAGCCTCTCCGCCGCCTGCCATCACATTGGGCAACCGGCCACGGTGCTGAGGCTCTACCTCGACGCCATGGCCATGAAAGGCAAAGACGACGCCACCGGCAAACAAATTGAAGAATGCCGCCAAGCCATTGAGTCCATCAGCGCCATTCTCGACCGCCTGCGCCATGTCAGCGACTACCGCACCGTCCCCTACCCCGTCTCCGCCGACGACGAAGGCGCCAACACCCGCGAACGCATTCTGGAT
>SLMC01000143.1 GCA_007133745.1 Kiritimatiellia bacterium | reverse complement strand
GGTGCGCCTGGCGAGGATCGAACTCACAACCTTCAGCTCCGGAGGCTGACGCTCTATCCAATTGAGCTACAGGCGCGTTTTTTTGGGCATTGATCGGGCAGTAATAACGCATGTCGCGGCGGGGAGCAAGAAAAAATTTACGGATACTCTTCCGATGCGGCAAATTGGCAATTGCCATTCTTACATCACTCGCCAATCCTAATCGCACTCTCTTGATCCCCAATCCCAGCGGAGCTGTTCTCCGTGGCAATCGACATTCACAAGAGCACAAGCTGCCTCCGGCAGGCTTAGCGAGTTCCTGTGCGGAAAGGCTACGGACGACAGTGTAATTAGTTTCTGTTGCGAAAAGGTCCTTGCAGCGGACGCGACAGAGCGCGTCCCTCCAGCCGCAAGGGGAAAACGCCTGCGACATCGCTGGAGGGCCACGCTCCGTCGTGGCCGCGGCCTTTCCGCAACAGAAACTAATTAGGATCGGCGACGGGCGCTTCCTCGTCCTGCATCCGGTCCGGATCCTCGTCCGGCTCGGCGGTTTGATCGATCAGGCCGGCGGGGAGCGACTTGTTGACCTTGGCGCCGAGTCGTCGCAATTCCTCGACACGCCCGATCAGGTTGCCCCGGCCTTCCGTGAGCCGTTTCATGGCCAGATCGAAGGTCTCCGATACGCCCTCGAGCTTTTTCCGGGCGTCGATCATGGCTTCGGCGATAAGCGCGACCTGATCGTACAGGCGGCCCGCTCGTTCGGCAATGGTTGCGGCATGGCGGTTTTCGTGTTCGCGGCGCCATATCTGGGCGATCAGTTTCAGTGTGATCATCAAGGTTGTTGGGCCGGTGACGACGACTGGGCTCCGGGCAAGATCGTAGAGCAGGTCGGGGTCGGCTTGCAAGGCTGTCTGATAGGCCGGTTCAAGGGGAATGCACATCAGTACGAAGTCGAGCGTTCGGTTGCCGAGCAGGGCGCTGTAGTCTTTGCCGCGCAGCTCTTCCACGTGGCGGCGTACCGATTGAACATGCTCCGCCAGCGCCGCGTTGCGCTCGGCCTTCTCTTCCGCGGCGCAGACCTGATCGAACGCGGTCAACGAGACCTTCGAGTCGACAATGACCGCTCTGTCGCCGGGAAGATAGACGACGAAATCAGGCTTTTTGAGGCTGCCGTCTTCGGCACGGTGTCCGATCTGTCCCTCGAATTCCCGTCCGCGTTCCAGACCCGAGGCTTCCAGAATTCTTTCGACGATCAGTTCGCCCCAGTCGCCCTGTTTCTTGGTGTCGCCCTTGATGGCTTTGGCGAGATTGTTGGCTTCGTCGCTGACCTTGTTGCTCAGAGTATGCAGTTGACGGACTTGTTCCAGCAGCTTAACCGACTGTTCCGTGTCGTTCTTGTGCACTTCGTCCACGCGCAGGCGAAACGATTCAAGCTGTTCCTTGAACGGTTGAAGCAGTCCGTGCAGCCGTTCGCGATTCTGTTCGGTGAGCGATTTGCCTTTGTCTTCGAAGATTCTGTTGGCCAGATTCTCGAATTCGGTTTTGAGTCGGGTTTCCGCGTTTTGGAGCAGGGCAAGTTTTTCGGCGGAGGTCCGTTTCTCGTTTTCCAGTTCCGCGCCGAGCTTGGCTTTGTCGGACTGAAGCGTTTCGATCGACAGCGCTTTTTCGTCAAGCCGCCGACAGGCGTTTTGGTAATCGTCGTCGCGGGTTCGCAGCCGGGCCAGCTCGGCGCGGTCGGGCGCGTCCTTCGCCATGCGGACGGACAGGTAAGCCAGTAGGGCCAGAACGAGGACGAGAACGATCAGGATGGCGATGGTCATGCGCAGGTCTCCGGTATGCTCCAATGTTCGAATAGGATTTTAAAGATACGCAATCCTATCCCGGCTTCTGCTTCGCGTCAAGAGTTCATTGCGCAGCGCCAAGGAGTGTGCGTTCGTTTGTTCGTGCGTTTGTGCGTTCGTGTGTAAAAGAAACGACCGAAGGGAATCGTAATCCGTAGTCGTCAACCGAACGGGATGGCTGTGGATCGCGTCCTCGTTCTCGTCCTCGTAAACTCTAAAAAGGGAGGAAACTACGAAACACGCGAAAAAACGGGGAAACCTTATGAAGCGGAGAAGACGGAAGACTTTTTAACCACGGAAAACGCGGAAGACGCGGAAGGGAGATGGTTTTCACAACCGCTTCGCTGGAGCGCACGGAGATCACGGAGAAAGATCGTGGAAAGATAAATGACGGACGAAAAGCATATGCGGGATTGAATAGATTTGCGCGACCCCGTTGGGGTCGGGGGCTTTTGGGGGTTAAGCAAGGACAGACCTTGTTGCCGCCCGGCGGTTCCGTTTTGGAGTGCCTGCCGGCACGGCAGACAGGCGGCGAGCTATCGCCGCTTTCTCTTCGGCGGGATCTGGCCCGCCGCTCTTGGATGTGGATGGCTGATGGACACGCGCGCCAGGTCGCGCTGAACAAAGCGGCGCCAGGTCGCCGCACTCCAAACTTCAAGCCCAAAGGGGACGGGCGCTATCCCGTCCTGCACGCACCCAAACCCGGCCTGTCCTGTTCCCACATACCCACACACTCACATACTTAAAGCGCGCTTCTCGCCATCTCCAGTTCCCGCGACACAAGGTCGCGGGGGACGTTATTATAGGGCTAAAGGATCGGGGCGAGCAGGTGGCAGAAGTTTTCGGCCATTTGGCGGGGCAGGGGACGGCGGCGCCATGCGTTGAGATCGAGTTCGGCGCTGGCGGCGATGTCTTCCAGGACCATGCGTTTGAGCTGATCGATGAAGGCCGAGTCGTAGACGGCCAGGTTGGTTTCGTAGTTGAGCCGCAGGCTGCGGGCGTCCAGATTGGCGGTGCCGACGATGGCCATGGCGTCGTCAATGATCAGGGCTTTGGCATGAATGAACGGGGGCGGCCGTTCGAAGATGCGGACGCCGGCGGCCAGGAGCGTGTCGTACAGAGCGCGGCCGGCCATGCCGACAACGCGATGGTTGTTGCGTGCCGGAACGATCAGGCGCGTATCGACGCCGCGCAGCGCGGCGGAGCGAAGCGCGCGCACGAAATCCGGGGTGGGCACGAAGTAGGGGGTGACGGCCAGCAACGTCTTGCGCGCGGCCACGATGGCGGCGAAAAGGGTGTCGGCGATGACTTCTTCTTCCGATTCGGGGCCTCCGTTGATGACGCGGATCAGGGCGTTGCCGGTGGGCTCGACGTTCGGGAAATGTTCCCGGGACAGCAAGGTTTCGGCATCTTCGTCGGTCGCGAAATACCAGTCGCGCATAAAGGCGTATTGCAATTGGTGAACGATCGGGCCGTCAATGCGGAAATGATAGTCGCGGATGGGCGGGTGTCCTTTGCGGGACATGTTTTCCTTGTGGAGGTTCAGGCCGCCGGTAAAGGCGATGCGTCCGTCGACAATCAGCAGTTTACGGTGATTTCTCAAGTTGATCTGGAAGCGGCGCTTGATCGGGTTGGCCTGGGTCCAGCCTGCGAGTGTCATATTTTTCACGCGGGCGTAGCGCAGGAACAGGCACGAGAAAACGGCGCGGGTGGATCCGAAGCGGTCGTACAGAACGCGTACGCGCACGCCGGTTTCGGCTTTGGCCTTGAGCGCGTCCATAAACATGCGGCCGACGCGGTCGTTGCCTAGGATGAAGGTTTGCAGGTGAATATGATGTTGGGCGGAAGCGATGGCCTTCAGCATGGCCGGGTACGCTTCGTCGCCGCAGAGCAGCGCATCCGCGCGATTGCCGCCCAGCAGCGGGAAATCTTCGATGATCGAGTTCATGGCGGCATTCATTTCCCGCGCAAAGGGCGTGTCGGGCTCGATGGCCAGCGCTTTGCGGATGGATTGCCAGTAAACCAGCGGCATGGCCGCATCGTCTTCCTTTTCCATCCGCGCATTCCGAAACGCCTGGTTCGAGCGCCGCTTGCGCCAGCCCTTGGCTGGAACACGGTTGACGCCGAAGGACAGATACAGGATCGGACCGATGACGGGAAAGGACCAGGCGAGGAAAATCCACAGGACGGACGAGGCGGCCTCCTTGCGGTTCATGAGGGAATGAAAGACAATCAGCGAGAACGCGACGAGGTGCAGGGCCGTGCCGGCCCAAAGCCAGTCGGCGGAAAGAAGGTCTGCTCCGTTTTCGGCGAAAATTCCGTTCATGGCTGATCAATGCGGTTGCCGGATTGTTACGCGCGGGCGTCATGGACGGCTTCGATCGTGAGGGCGATGCCGCCGCGGGGATTGAAGACGCCCTTGACGGTTGCGTGCCGGGGCTGAATGGCCCGAACAATGTCGTCGAGAATCCGGTTGACCGCCTCCTCGTGAAACGTGCGATGGGTGCGGTAGGCGAACAGGTAGAGTTTTAGCGATTTGCTTTCGAGGCAAAGCGTGTCCGGGATGTAGCGGATGAGGATGCGGCCGAAGTCCGGCTGTTCCGTGACCGGACACAGCGCGGTGAATTCGGGGCAGTCGAATTCTACGCAGTAGTTTCGTTCGGGATAGCGGTTCGCAAAGGCCTCGAGCCGGGCGCGATCCGGAGAATCCGGGTAGGCACCCCGGCTTTTTTTCAGCAGTGTCAG
>SLMC01000028.1 GCA_007133745.1 Kiritimatiellia bacterium | reverse complement strand
CATCCGAGTACACGCGGGGACTCCTCGAACACCTGAGCGGCCAGCGCGGGACAATGGCGACAGGCATGGCTGTTGTAACGCAGATGTTCGCGCTCGATTTGCGCGACGATTTCACGCGACGTTTGCATCTGATCGCGACGAGTCAGCCAATTCCCAGCCGGTTTCGGATGAATAAGCTGAACGAAATCGCATTGGCATTCCCGGGCGAAATCCATCAGGCGAACCAGCTGCCCCTGGCGGATTTCCGATTCGGACAACACGCTGTTGATCACGGTCGTTAGCCCTGCCTTTTTGAACATGCGCAATGCGCGGACGGCCTGATCGAACGAGCCGTTGACCGATGTCAGGGCGTCGTGCGCTTCGGGCTCTGGAGAATGCAGCGAGATCATGACGCCAAACAATCCTGCCGAGTCGAGTTCGGCGATCATGGCCTCGGTTAAGCCGTCGCCGGTGGTATTGATCCATATTTCCGCGCGTTTGTCGAGCGCGCGTATCAGTCGCATCAGCCGGGGAAACCGGGCTAACGGCTCGCCACCCTCGATGTCGAACAGCGCCACACCCTTTTCCTGCATGGCCTGCGCCACGCGGATCATGAGCGCCTCGTCGAGATCCGCTCCCCGGTCCGAACGCTGATAGCAATGCACACAGCGGTAACGGCATGCCTTGGTCATGGAAAAGACAACCGTGACAGGTCCCGGCGGACGGCGAACCAATTTGCTGTCAAGCGCATGAAAAAAAGCCGGCGAAGGATAGGCCGGCAGATACAGATGCAATTTCATGCCGACGCGCGTGCGAACTATCTTGTTATGTCGAAAGACAAGCAGAAGCGCGAGCGCCTGACGAAGAAAGCGGACATAAGCCGCGGGCGACCAGCCCAGAGCCCGGGCGCGGATGGCATAGCGCACCGCCACATGCGCGGCGATGCGCGCATACGCGACGCACTTGCCCAAACCTGTTGCATAACCTGTGCTCATGAGCGGGCATCCCGGTAAAGATCGAACAGAAATCCGATCAGCACATAACTTGCCGAAAACAGATAAAGCGCCAGAGTCCCGTTGAAAATGGCGATCAGCGCGACTTGACCGGCCACACAGGCGCGCACGTTCGTGACCAGACTGAAATAGGTTCGCTCGCCGATCGGATGCCGGAAATAAAGAACGGCTGTCCACGCTTGCAGAAACACCGTCATGACGCCGCAAAAAACGAAGTCGCGCATAAACAGAATGTCCTTGGCTGGCAGCCAGCCCATGCGCATGAAAAGGAAAAAGGCCAGCGTCGGCAACAATGCGGCGATCACGCCCGCGTAGCGCGCGGCATTGACGCCGTATTTGACGATGAACGTTCGTTTGCCTGCCGCCAGATCGCCCTGATAGTCCTTAAAATAGGTAAAATAGGTCATGAGCGCGTTGAGGATTGCGACGAGAAGGACGACGCTGACGCGATTGGCGGTGAACAGCGGCGCTGGCGGGGGGCCAGCCGCCAGAAAACCGTACACCGTGCACATGGCGATCGACAGCCCGAAAACCGCATTGCCAAGCAATGAAAACGCTTTGGCGTATTCGTACAGAATGTTCAGCAAGACCCCGGCTACGAGCGGGACGACGGCCAACGGCCCCAGCCGCCAGGATACGATGCCGACACCCGCTAGCAATAGAGCCGAAACGATAAGCGCGATGTGCGGATTAAGTTCCCCAATGACCATGGGACGGTTGGGCGCGTTGATTCGGTCTTCTCGCAGCCCGAAAAAATCGTTGATCACCTGATTGACCCCGTAACTTAGAAAAAGCATAGTCAGAATCAGCATGCGCCGAACAGGGACGACTTCGGATTCACCCATGAAATCGTAAAAGGCCACTCCGATCCATCCGGCAATGCCTGTGACAAATGCGAAATAGAGTCGCATGGACCGCACGTACGCCTTCAAAAAACGCATCATGATCGTTCGTCCTTCCGTCTTGAACCGTTTGCAACGGTTGTACCAACATGCATAAGCAATGACCGTGCCAATGTTCGCAGGTCGCTTGCATCCGACATGAGCCGTTGTCGCCATCGCCTTGCGTCGTCAAAAGAAATGCATCTATAACGTTCCCTACGGGCCTGTTTCGAAAACCTCGAAGAGCTTTTCTGCTCCGTGCATTTTATGGCCATGACATTCAATAAATGCACGGCTGAAATACTACAAGGCGGGCTTCGCCCGCAACCCAAGCGTGTGGGTATGTGGGTTTGTGAGTATGTGAGTTTTCACCCACACACTCACGCACCCGCACACTCACAAACAATCACGCCTCCAATGTCTTGTTTTTTTCGGCAGGACGGCGGGAATAAGGCACTAAATCCCCGCTAATCCACCGGCTTTGCCGGTGAGAATTGAAAAGGTTCCACCGTTTTGAGCGAGGATAAATCAGCGAATCCGTTAGACAGGGTTAAGGCCATAATGCGAACAGCTGTTCGGGCTGCTTGCTTCCTTGACAGACGACGGTCGCAACATATAGCATAGCACCCTTGAATGAACAGTGAAAAATCATGGAGACAGGGGTATGACCATACCATTTTGGAAAATGCACGGGGCGGGCAACGATTTCATTCTGGTGGACGATCGGGCGGAGACGTTCCCGGCAACGGACGCAGCGTGGCTGCGCACGATCGGCACACGCAAGACCGGGGTCGGCTGCGACGGCATCATCCTGATTCAGCCGTCGGATACGGCCAATTTCCGCATGCGGTTTTTCAACCCCAACGGACGGGAAGCCGAGATGTGCGGCAACGGCGCGCGGTGCGTGGCTCGGCTGGCATACGAAATCGGCGCGGCCCCGTCGCCCATGACCATCCAAACGCAGGCCGGCGTGTTGCGCGCCGAAATGGAGGGCGACCAGGTACGCCTTTGGATGACCGATCCCAGGGATTGGCTTATGGATCAAACCTTGACCCTGAACGGCGAGACCGTGACGTACGGGTTCGTGAATACCGGCGTGCCCCACGCGGTGGTCGAGGTCGACGATCTGGACGCCCTCGACGTTCAGAAACGCGGTGCGGCTTTGCGGCATCATCCCGCCTTCGCGCCGGCCGGCGCCAACGCCAACTTCATTCAGGTTACGGGGCCACAGGCCCTGCGTGTGCGCACGTACGAACGGGGCGTGGAAGCCGAAACACTGGCCTGCGGAACCGGCATGGTGGCCTCGGCTCTCGTCGCGGCGGCTGCCGGACGCGTTGTTCCGCCCGTGCAGGTGATTCCGACCGGCGGCGACGTGCTGTCCGTCGATTTTGTCCTGAACGGAACCGACGCGAGAGAGACGACCTTGCTGGGGCCGGCAGTGCACGTATTCAAGGGCGAATTGGAAACCGCATGAAAATAGCCACGTTCAATGCCAATTCCGTGCGATCCCGACTCGATGCCATTCTGGCCTGGCTGGCCGAGCATCGTCCGGACATTCTGTGTCTGCAAGAGACCAAGGCAACGGATGCCGACTTCCCGGCGCTGGCTTTTACTCAGGCGGGCTATCATGCGGAGTTTCGGGGAGAAAAGTCCTACAATGGAGTGGCCGTGCTCTCTTTGGAGAAGCCCAAGCGTGTTTTGTTCGGATTCGACGATGGCGGACCGGCCGATGAATCGCGGCTGATTCATGCGCAATTCGGCGCATTGCACGTGATCAACACCTACGTGCCGCAAGGCCGCGAAATCGATCATGCCATGTACGCCTACAAGCTGGAGTGGTTCCAGCGGTTGAAGGCGCTGTTCGCCCGCCGTTTCACGCCGCGCGCGAAGGCGGTGTGGCTGGGCGATCTGAACGTGGCGCCCGAACCGATGGACGTGCACAATCCCGAACGTCAGGCGCGGCATGTGTGCTATCACGAGGCGGTACGCGCCGCGTTCGCCGATACGGTTGGCTGGGGATTTCAGGATGTGTTCCGCAAGCATTGCCCCGTGCCGGGCCAATACAGCTTTTACGATTATCGCACGGTCGGCGCCGTGCGCAAGAAGATGGGCTGGCGCATCGATCATATCCTGGCCACGCCGCCCTTGGCCCGCCGCTCGCTCCGGGCCGGCATCGACCTTGAACCTCGGCTGCGGGAAAAACCATCCGATCACACCTTCATGTTCGCGGAATTCGAGGCGTGATGGCCCCCTATTTTGCCTGTCACGCATCCTATCTTCCGTAGTCCATTGTCTTTACGCCGGTTATTGGGACAAAGGCATTGCAAAGCTTGTCTATCCTTATTGCTTGTTCTCCCAACACTGGCGTTGAGGCTTTCGGCTCGTAGCGACGTAAAGTGCAGGCGATAGTTGGCCGGTCTTTCCATTCTTTGATGGACGAGTGAAGCCGCCGTCCGCCGGAAGTGGAGATGTGTCCGCAGCGCCATTAAGGGAGCAAGGGGGGAATATCTGATAAGGGGCGCTTTCTGTCTTTCGTAATTTCGGCCGCAGCCCGACAAATCGTGATCTGGCTCCTTTCAGGTAATCTTCGACAAGCTCGCAGCATATCCATTTGCGTTTGAGCGACTCGGCAACTTCCCCCGTGACACATGAAAAGAAAAAAGGATCAATCACGAGGTCTCCCTCGTCGGTAAGCAT
>SLMC01000098.1 GCA_007133745.1 Kiritimatiellia bacterium | reverse complement strand
TCCTGCCTGAATAATCAAGCTTCCTATAGCCAGTCTTTAGAATAATTGGAAAGGACTACACAAGGTCCATAGCCGAAGTCCTGTCCAGATTCAGAGAATAAACTTCGTATCTCCTTACCGCTGATCCCCATCCAGCACCTCTCTAATTTTAGCCAGGATTTCTCTCATCTGATAGGGCTTGGAGATAAAGTCCCTTGCCCCGTATCCTGACGCTTGCTTTCCGTGACCGACGGCTGAATAACCGCTGGCAACCAGGACCTTGACCGAGGGATCTATGGAAAGCATCTGCCTTGTGCACTCTCCCCCTCCCATGCCGGGCATGTTCAGGTCCATGAGCACCAGGTCGATATCCCTGGCATGTTCTTTGAACATCTCCAGGGCCTGTTCCCCACTTGCAGCATCAAGCACCTGGTAGCCCGAATCTTCCATGAACTCCCGGATCAGATCACGGATCTCATCATCATCATCCACCACCAGGATGGTTTCTGTACCATCTTGCAAAACAGCTTGCTCTGTTTGTATTTCATCAGGTTCAATTTCCCCTTGCTCAGCCGCGGGCCAGTAGATCTTAAAGGTCGTGCCCTGACCAACTTCGCTGTAGCAGGTGATATACCCATCGTGGGCCTTGACTATGCCGTAGACAGAGGCTAGACCCAGACCCGTGCCCTTGCCCACCTCCTTGGTGGTGAAGAAGGGCTCGAAAACATGTTGGAGGGTTTCCTTGTCCATTCCGCACCCCGTGTCCGATACGGTCATGAGAACGTATTTTCCGGGTTTGCCCCCGGCGTGGGTCCGGACAAAATTCTGGTCCTGGGTTACGTTGGTTGTTTCAATGATCAGCCTGCCCCCGTCAGGCATGACGTCTACCGCGTTGGTCGCCAGGTTGAGAAGCATCTGTTCCACCTGAATGGGGTCAGCGTTAATGGGCCTGGCGTTTTCATCCAGGATGAGCTCGATATTGACCATTTTGGGGATGGACCTCTCCAGCAATTTTGCGGCGTCATGAATCTCCAGGTTCAGATCCAGTACCTGTATCTGGATATCCGCCTTTCGGCTGAACAAAAGCATCTGCTTGACCAGGTGGGCTGCCCGGTCCATGGAATTTTGAATGGCTTTGACGCGTTTCTTACCTGGATGATCCTTTGACAACTTCTCGTCCAGAAATTCCAGGTTGCCGCCCATGGCGTGGAGCAGGTTGTTGAAGTCATGGGCTATGCCTCCGGACAGTATGCCTATTGACTCCATCTTCTGGGCCTGTAAAAGCTGAGACTGAAGTTTTTTGTCGCGTTCTTCCTGCGCCATCCTGACTTCAACAACGGGAAACAGAACGCCCCGGCCAATGCCCGGCCGCATAGCGCTCAACGGCAACGACAGTTCCGGCGACGCGACCATCCGGCGCATTGCAACCGGAAACGAACGCAGCGGAGCGGATCGTAACCGGCAAGATCCCGTCTCCATCCGCAACTACCGGCATGTTGTCATCGGGGAGATCGACGCCAGCTATACCGGCAAAGGCCGACGGCCGGTGGCCGATCTGAATATCAATGACGGCATTGGCGGCAACATCACAATCACCGGAGCACTGGATCTAGGCTCGACCCACGAGGAAGACCGGCAGGACGCCCAACAGCGAGGCGCCGCCCGTCTGGCCTGTAAAGGAACCGTCACTCTGGCCGTGCTCGACTTGGACCGGGTGCGCTACATTCTCATGGATAGCGGCAGCGGCGCGTCGGTCATTCAGGGCTCGATCGCCAACTTCGAAACGGCCGGCGCTACCGGCGCGGGCACGGCAAACGATCCCAAGGTGTCCAGGGAAACCCGCCTGCGCGCCCCGGCGGGTCAGACCGTGCGCTACAAAGCCGGCGGCGTTAACGACGCGCTGGGCGGATACGTGTGGAGGCTGAATGCGGAGAACGGAAAGGCGGCGGGCGGTTTGCTGGTGCCGGAAGAATAAAATGCATAAAAGAAAGCGTTTCAACCACGGAAGACCCTGAAGGGCGGAATGACGCTATGGATGCGCTAACGATAAGCGGGAAGCTGGGCATGCCGGAAGCGGCGGCCCTGTTTGAGCCGTACTGGGAGCGCTCCGTCTTGTCGTGCCCGGAAGCGGAAGCCTTTCATTTCCTGCGGGATGACGAACTGGAGGCTTGTGCGCGGTACGGTTGCTTCCCTGAAAAGCGCCTCGCGCCCTTGCAGGAACTGGCTGCGGAGATTCGGGGCAATAAGGCCTGGCGGCTCTGGGTCTGGCATCTCTACCGCCTGCTGTTCGTCGAACAGGATTATCCTCCGGTCAAGATTGCGCAGTGGCCTTACCCGACGGCCGTTTTCGGCGACCGGGCCTTTCTTGTTTATGTGCTCCCCTTTCTCGGGTGCGTGCGCCTGATTCGCGAACGGCATCGCGCCATAGGCGTTCCCGAATCCGTCACGCGCGACACCTGTCCGAACCGGCATCTGCACAGCAACATGGCGCGGTTCGAGGAGGCGCACAGCGGAACATTGGGCGCCACAACAAAGTCGATGTACTGGTTCCGGCTTCATGTCAATGGTCGAATGTTCCGGCTGGGCCGGCTGGAATACAAAGCCCATACCTTTCCGTCTGCCGTTCGGGTGTTCAAAAACAAGCCAACAGGACGCGTACTGGCTTTGCTGAGCGACGGATGCGAATAC
The DNA here is from genome assembly GCA_007133745.1 of Kiritimatiellia bacterium. GTDB lineage: Bacteria > Verrucomicrobiota > Kiritimatiellia > UBA8416 > SLMC01 > SLMC01. The sequence goes on along the minus strand of SLMC01000098.1, from coordinate 1,908 downwards.
AACGACGAGGGCTTTATGGAGGACCCGGAAGCAAGGCGACCCGATCGACGCTACCGGCGCGCGCGTTTCGTACAATCCGAAACCGGCGTTGAGGGGGTTCCCGCGCATCCTTCCGGTCGAGTCCTAGCGCGCCCCGTCATGCTTCCCCTCAAGGCGTGGGAGCCCGTTTTGCTTCCAGGCGATCCGGTTCTGGACGTTCATATTCCGCCCGGCGACGGATTGACCCTGCCGGCATTGCGGGCGTCGTTCGAACAGGCTATGGCGTTCTTCGCCCGATTCTTTCCGAAGTGTCGTCCACAGGCGTTCTCTTCGATAAGCTGGATGTTCAACCCGGAACTCGAGTCCATGCTGCCGGCCGAAAGCCGATTGGTGCAGTTTCTCCGGCAAGGCTATCTCTATCCGCGTCCCGCAAAAGGCACTGAAGGCGCGGAGTTCATTTTTGGAACGGATACCGTGAACCCGGCTACCGCGCCTCGGGATACCCGTTTACGCCAAGCCCTTTTGCGCAAAATCGAAGCCGGCGGAAGCCTGCGCAACGGTGGCTTCTTCCTGCTGTACGACCATGTAGAGGATTTCGGGCATGAACCGTATCGCACGCAGTGGGCGCCAGGCGATGACGAAGATGTAAAAACGAGATTTTGACAGAGGATGCAATGCAGGGACAAGATTAAGGGGTTCGCGTCGCGAGACCTAATCTTTCGCCCTGATCGCTGCTGGATTAGAACGAGGCAACAAGGCGCCGTCAAATTTGACAGCACGTTATTAACAGATCGGGGATGCAAATGAAATCAAGGATGCAGATGAAATCGGCTCTTTACTGTGTCGCCTTGGCAACAACGGCGATGGTGGCGCGGGCGAATACCGTAACCGTTGACGGCGATCAGGCGCTCGATACCGGCGAGCCGCCGGCGATCCGGTTCCGGGATACGGATCGCACCGTCGAGCGCACCGGCACGGACCCGCGCCGATTCGATTTCGCGGGGCTGAACGCCACCGTGATCGACCTGGGCGCAAACCGCTTGCACGGCGCTCGCACGGAGGGCGAACCGGAGTCGGTCGTACTGGACCTGGGCGGCGCCGGGCTGACCGGCACGGGGCCGATCGCGCTGGACATGCGCATCCATAAAGGAAAAAGCTCCGACAGCATTGCCCTGGTTCATGCCGGCGCGATCGCTGTCGGTGGCATAGAGGCCTCGTGCGGCCGAGACGGAACGGCCGGCTCGATCACGATCGGGAGCGAGGAAAAGCCGGCCGGGGCCATCCGCATTGGCTTTCTGCACACGCAGTCCGATGAATGGCATGCAGAGGCAGGCGGAGCAGTGACGGTGCATGGAACGGCCGATGTGCTCATTGCCGACGCAGATGGGGAAGCGGGCGACATTCTCACTCACTGCCGCCAGCATCCCGGCGGGGATGTGACCGTGTCCCATCGCGGCTCGTTTCTGGCCCGCCATATCCGAACCTATTCGCTGAGCGACGCCAGAGTGCGCGACGAGGGTGGAGTACAACGGGATCGCGGATGGCCCGGCACAATTCTGCTGAACGGCGGCGATGCCTCGGGCGACGCGAACATCCAGGGCGATGTGCGTTTCTCGGCCGAGCGACGCAGCAAACCGGAGCCCGGGTTTTTCGAGGTGCGTCACTACCGGAACGTGCGAATCGGAGGCGCAGTCGAGGGCTACAGTTACCGTTTCCAGCGCCGCGCAAGCGATGTGCGCATCACCGACATCCCCGGCGACATTGAGATCGCCGGCCCCATCGATCTGGAACGACGTACCTGGGGTCAACTGCGCAGCGGCGAACCTGAGTTGAGCGGGCGGCTGACTCTGAAAGCCGGCGGAACCGTGACGCTGGGCGATCTCGATTTGCAGTTGGTCTCGGAAGCGCTGCTGAGCAGTGGCGACGGCG
>SLMC01000371.1 GCA_007133745.1 Kiritimatiellia bacterium | reverse complement strand
TACGCGTTCGGATGTGTCCGGTAGTCTCCGACGAACCGTTAGCACCGATTCAGTGAGTGGATTCCTGATCACTTCGCTTGGAAATCTAGTATACGCAGTGATCTCGAGCATTTCGACATGCTGAATCCGAGTCTCGTATTTATAGCCGATCTCGAACTGCGGCTTCATGCGGGCAATCTCGGTCTCGACGCGGCCAATGCGAACCAGCATGTTTTTATTGTCCTGCCGATACACGCGTTCTCCGAACCGGCCTCCAAATTTCGAGCCCCAGGGCCGGGACGCCGCCCACCCGTGGATATCGACCAAATTGGTTTCCACACCGGGCGGATTGTCGTAATATTTCTCTCGCATCGCTTCTTCGGAGTACTCGTCGGGCTCGTCGGGCTCGTCGGGCGTTTCTTCGACTGGCTCCACCGGTATCTCGACGCGCACGGCCGTGCTCGGGTGGGGCGCAGCCGGATCAAGCGGATCGGGAGGCGGCGGATCGGGCTTGCGACAGGGCCCGCACCCGGACAGCCAAGCCGCCAGCGCAATACCCGAGAGTAAAAACAAGAATGTTCCAATCCTCCGCATGCCAACGGAAACTTTTTCAATCATATCTAATCTCCTCGTAAAATTTTTCACTGTCATCCCATGGAATAATGGAATGGGGGAATGTTGGAACAATGATAGCAAGCGAAAACGGTGATTGCCTCTCTCGTAAATTATGCAACGCACTGTGCGAAAGTCCGATGCAAGACAAATGGCCACCATTGGCTTTCAAGTTTTTCCAACATTCCAATCTTCCACTATTCCATGATTCAAGACGCCATGGGATCATACTGATCCCCTTTACTTTCTTGCCTTCGTTGCCTTCTGTTCAATTCTTTTTGGTTGCGGCTTTGCCGTGCTGTGTTTTCCGTGGTTGAAAAAGAAAAATCGGGGTGCGGGCGGAGCCCGCTATACCCCTAAATCGTTTGAACGATGCGGAATATTGGATTTTTTCCTTCTTGCCCTTTCTTACGAATCCCGTATTGTCTTGCAACTGTTTGATATGGCTTTGGCCGAGAGGACAGAGTTGAGGGTTCAGGGTTCGGGGTTCAGGTTTTAGGGTTAAGGGATGAGGCAAGTAAAACAAGGATAAGGTCTTTTAACAGAAGGCAGCGAAGAGAACGAAGGTTGAATGTGGGGCGTGGAACGTGTCGTGGCATGGGCGTCCCGCCCATGAAACACGGGCAGGATGCCCGTGCCACACAGGTTAAGGCGGGCTGTCGCCCGCAACCCATTTTTTTTCAACCACGGAAAACGCGGAAGACGCGGAAGTTTATCATGCGGAGAACTTTCTTTTCGCGCTTTTCGCGTGTTTCGTAGTTTATCTCTTAAAAAGATACTCCGAATCTTCTTGTTATTAATGACAGCCATGCGGGAATAAGGCCCTAACTGAAACCTGAAACCTTTATGTTCTCTCATAACGTTTGCCATTCTTGGGACACCCATGAAAAGAAGGCGGAAAACAAAACAAACCGAGCCCGATAACGCCGAATTCGTCCACTACCTGCGCGCTCAGGCTCATCTCGATTCGCGCGCGCAACGCGGGGACGGGCCGCAACGTCCGGGCAAGCCTTGTCGCGCGAACGCGACCGGCGCCGATCCATGTCCATGCGAAACCCTGTCTCGACCGGCCGTTGCCGAAGCCGTCGCCGATCCGGCCTTGAACCGCCGAACGTGGCGCGCCCTGTGTCTGGCCCATCTCGCGAAACTGATCGAACACGACGGCTGGACCCTGCGACAGGCCGACCCGACCGAAATTGAACTCGGCCTGTTCGGTCTGCCCGTACCGTCGGCGCCGGACACACGAACGCACCACGGCGCAGTCGCCGTTTTCGTCAGCTTGGACGGGAAACGGGCATGGCATATCTTTTTCGACGATCAGGCGCCGACCCGTCTGCGCCGAGCCGCCACGCACATCGCCCGGTCCGATCAAAACCGTTTCCGGACGCTGGCCGTGCTCGTGTTTCCGAACCGCCGCGCGCTGGAGCCCTGGCGCGAAATCGGGCGCGCGAAACAGTGGCCGCGCGGCCTGTTGCTGGCATTCGACGAGATACGCGACGCCTGCGCCGACGACGCGCGAACCCGCATCCCCCTGCCCTGTCCGGCGCTGACCCGGTCGACAGCGCCGGACCGGCATGCCCGCGCCATTGTTCAAATTCAGGCGACCGTCAAGGAAAACTTGCGCATCGGCGGGACGGACTCGCCCTACGCCAAGCTGCGCATCGAGGCGCCGGAACTGACGGATATCGCACCCGGCCAGTTCGTCATGCTGGACACCGCCCCGCGCCGACGAGCCGCGCGTCCGCTCGCGACATCGTGGCCCGCGTTCAAGGTCGCGTTCGAGCGCATGCCGAACACCTACCTGAAACGGCCGTTCGGCATTCATCGAGCCTTCTATCCCGGGTTCGATCCGGCGGTCTATCTGCGCCGCTTGAATCTGCCGGGCTCCGTCGCCATGCTGGCGCACACGGTCCGCCCGCATGCGTTCGACATTTTCTACAAAGTTCCGCCGCGCGGCAAAGGCACGCGGGAAATGAGGCGGCTGACGCCGGGCCAGCGCGTCCGGATGATCGGTCCGCTGGGTCGCCCGTTCGATCTGGACGCGCTGCTCGCGCGCGGCGTGGACGAGGTCCACGCGATCGGCGGCGGCGTGGGCATGGCCCCGTTGATCTTCCTGATTCAGGCGCTCCGGTTCCGGGGCATTCCCGTCAAGGCGTTCATCGGCATCGAGAGTTTGGACCGCCTGCACTACCGGGCCGGCCGTCGCCGGCGCCGGGCGGCAGGGTTCGAGCGGGACGCCGACTTCACCGCCGAAAGCGGCGACGCCTGCGTGTATATCGACGACTTGAAACAGGTTGGCATCGAGCCCGAATCCCTTTTTCTCTCGTCCGATCAGGAGGCCGCCGCAAACCCGCCGGTTCCCGCCGCCCAGTATCGGACGGGACTGGTCAGCGCTCTGTATGCCGATGCGTTGCGGCGGCTGCCAAAAGGCAAGCGCATCGAGGCGTTCGCCTGCGGGCCGACCCCGATGATGAAGGCGATATACGATCTGACCCGGCCCCGCGACGTGCGCCTTCATGTGCTCATGGAGAAACGCATGGCCTGCGGGATCGGGGTCTGTCTGTCATGCGTATGCAAAACAAACCAGGGGTACGCCCGCGTCTGTCGGGACGGACCCGTATTCGAGGCAAGCGAAATCGTATGGACATGAATCCGCTGGAAACGCGCTTAAAAACCTTGACGTTGAACTCGCCGCTGCTGACGGCATCGGGCACATCCGGCACAACCGACGAAATGGCATGCCTGCACGGCGCGCGCGGCATCCTGCGGGCGCTGGGCGCGTTCGTCACCAAAGGTGTCACGCTCCGGCCCCGACCCGGCAATCCCGAGGTGCGCGTCGTCGAAACGCGCGCCGGACTGCTGAACTCGATCGGGCTGCAGAACAGCGGCGTCAAGGCCTTCGTCCGAAACGAACTGCCGAAACTGCACGCCTACCGCCTGCCGGTCATCGTCAACATTTCCGCCGGCAGCGTCGAGGAATTCGCGGAACTGACCGGCCACCTGACCCGGCTGGACCAAGCCAAGCGCATTGCCGGTCTTGAAATCAACGTGTCCTGTCCGAACATCGCGGCAGGCGGCGCGGCGTTCGGCGCGGATCCGGCCATGGTCGGAAAAGTCGTGCGCGCCGTACGCAAGCGGGCGCGCCGGGATATGCTGACGATCACCAAGCTTTCGCCCAACGTGACCCGCATCGTCGAGCCGGCCGCCGCCGCCATCGAGGCCGGCACGGACGCGCTGTCCATGATCAATACGTTGCGCGGCACGGCCATCGACATCGGGACGCGGCGCTTTTCGCTCGGCAACCGCACCGGCGGACTGTCCGGCCCGGCGATCAAGCCGGTTGGCCTGTACATGGTCGGCGAATGCTTCCGCGCCCTGCCCGAATGCCGCGACGGCCGCGTCCCGATCGTCGGCATCGGCGGCATCGCCGCCTGGGAAGACGCGCTGGAATACATCATGGCCGGCGCCACGGCCGTGGGCGTCGGCACAGCCTGGTTCGTGGACCCGCATGTCTTCGTCCGCATCCGCGACGGCCTCAAACGCTACTGTCGCGAGCACAAGACCGCACTGGCCGAACTGCGCGGATGCGCGCATGGAAGACAAGGATGAATGCGGAATGATGAATGATGAAAAAAGACGAACCACGGAGGCACGGAGCCACGGAGAAAGCGGGTTTTTGAACAGAAGGCAACGAGGATAATGAAGGCAGAAGATAAGAATGCCCGCGAATCACCCGCCTTCGCCAAGCCTACGGCGAGGCGCGCGCGAATGAACGCGAATGAAGAAGAGTTTTGAACAGAAGGCAACGAAGGGAAGGCGAACTTCGAACAGTGAACGTCAACCCCAAAAAGATTGACTGGAGTTTGGGGCATTCGAAGCGGCCTTTTATGGGTCAACCCCAAAGGGGTTGTGCAACAGAGCCGGGGGCAACGCCCCCGGATTGCGGACCGCCCCCCCTCCCCCGTTCCGCCGCCGCGCAGCGGCGGGCG